>NZ_LJOU01000029.1:0-53483 GCF_001672085.1 Anabaena sp. AL93
GAGTAGGTGGAGTAGGGGGAGTAGGGGAGAAATTTCTTCCTTCTGAACTCCTGAACTCCTCTCAATTATGAATTTCTATGAAGATGCGATCGCTAATTTCCACTTCTTGATGACTTAATTGTTTTAATTTATGGGTTAAATCTGCTGTCAGCCTTTTGGCCTCTTGCTTTAAATTACCATTCATATAATCTGCGGCTTTAATAGGTTCACCAATATGAACATTCACATCAGTACCCCAATGAGGATAGGGTTCACTGTAATGGATACCGACAGGAATAACTTTAATATCTAATCCTGGATAACTAGATTCAGCAGTCACAGCTAAACGAGCGATTCCTGGTTTCAGGGGATGAAGTTGACCATCACGATGAATGCCACCTTCGGGATAAATAACTAACATTTCCCCCTGCTGCATTAACTCTACCGTATGCCGGAGAGTTGCGATCGCCGGACGTTCAATATTTACAGAAAAACCCCCCATTCGCAGCACAAACCAACCTTGCAACCCCTGACATTCATTACTCGTTACCATAAATCGCATATCTCTACCCGTCACACAACGACCAGTAGCATAGGGCAAAACCAAAGAATCCCACCGGGAACGATGGGTAGGTGCCAGAATTACTGGTCCACTTTTAGGAATATTTTCTCTTCCAGTCACCTTAATATGCCCAAAGAAAGATGGCAAAACCATGTAGTGTCCTAGAAGATAAGCAACACGGATTAACCAAGGCGAAACCCGCGAGGTATTCTGAAGCACCGAAGGTCGCCGAGCGGAGTCGAGGTGAGGATTTACAGGCGTATTTTTAGTTTGAGAATGGCGGTTGGTAGAAGCAAAGTATGATTTGATCATAACGGTGGCTGATTTTTTGGCTAATAAAAGATGACACCAACTTGATTATGTCCACCGTAGATTTTCTTGGGTAACTTGTGTTTTCCCATTTGGACAGTTTTATCTGTGTCTGTTATTTTTGTTGACGTTGGGTAGCAAACCAATTTTGTAATTGTTCTCGACAGTCTGATTCTAGAATACCTCCTAGCACTTTCAGACGGTGATTAGAGGCTGGATGATCAGGGATGTTAATAACAGTACGAATTGCGCCAGTTTTGGTATCGTCCACGCCATAGATCAATTTTCCCAATCGGGCATGAACTATAGCACCGGCACACATCGGACAGGGTTCTAGAGTGACATATAAAGTGCATTGATGCAAGCGCCAACTTTGTGAAATTTGACTAGCAGCCCGAATCGCCATAATTTCTGCGTGTGCAGTCGGATCTTGATCTCGCTCTTTGCGATTTTCACCCACAGCAACCAATTTATTATCTATGTCAACAATTACAGCCCCCACAGGAACTTCACCAGCATCACCCGCCACCCGTGCCAATTCCAGGGCGTGATTCATCCATTTTCGATGTTGTAAATATTCTGGGTGTTCCAGCATTAGAGGAAGAAGTGGGTAGGGGCGCAGGGCCTGCGCCCAGGAGTCAGGAGTTAACGAACCACAAAGGCACGAAGGACACGAAGGAAGAAGAGGAAGAGGAAAATTACCAATTACCCATTACCCGCAACCTGACATAACAGAGGGTCAAGTTGAGCTTTTGCATCTAATTGATACAGGTCATCACAACCACCAATATGCTGATTATTAATAAAAATTTGGGGGACGCTACGGCGACCGTCGGCGCGTTCTGCCATGATTGTTCTAGCTGTTTCGTCACCGTCAATTTTGTATTCGGTGAAATTAACACCTTTCCATGATAGTAGCATTTTAGCGCGAATGCAGTAGGGGCAAGTTTGCCAAGTATAAATTTCAACATTGGCTTTGATTTGCTCTGGGTGGCGACCGAGAAGAGAGTTGAGAAAATTTAGCATATTCTTAATTAAGAGGTTTTTTGTAGGTAGGTCGGTAAAATTGATTATATAAAAGATTTGAATTTGATGTAGGGGTAGCGCCCCCGTGCCTACCCCGGTATTTGGGGCAACTATAGGGGGTTTGCCCCTATGTAATTCACGGGTTTAGGTATTTTCAAAATGTTTAATTTTGCTCTCCTAAGAAGATATATTTGCCACGAGTATCAATAAATGTTTCAATTATGTGGAAACATCCAAAGAAGATTCTTGGGAAAAACAATTATGAAATTTAGTAAATTATCTGTAATTTTACAGGGGATAGGGATGCCTTTAGCGATCGCCCCTTTAATCATAATTCTGAGCGCCTGTAATGATCAACCACAAAATAATCCCAACACACAAAATCCCGACAGCACCCCCCAAGGACAAGTTACTCGCGTTCTCTGGAATCGCATTAAAAGCCGTGGACAGCTTGTTTGTGGCGTTAGCGGTGAACTACCAGGATTTAGTTTTGTCGGCACTGACGGCAAATATAGCGGCATTGACGTTGATATTTGTCGGGCTGTTGCAGCAGCAGTATTTGATAATCCAGATGCGGTAGAATATCGCAATCTCAACACTAAGGAGCGATTTACAGCTTTGCAAACTGGAGAAGTAGATATTCTCAGTCGCAATACTAGCTGGACTTTTAGCCGTGCAACTTCCCAAGGTTTAGATTTCGCACCTGTGGTATTTTATGATGGTCAAGCCGTCATGGTGCGTAAAAATAGCAATATTAAATCTATCAAAGACCTGAAAGACAAAGCTATTTGTGTGCAAACTGGAACTACTACTGAACAAAATTTAGCAGACCAAATGCGGAAACGGGGAATTACTTATAAACCCGTTGTTTTTGAAGATGTGAATATCACCTTTGCCACTTATGCAGAAGGACGTTGTGATGCTGTAACTACAGACCGTTCTGCACTGGTTTCTCGACGGACAACCTTACCTAAACCAGAAGATAATATCATTTTAGATGATGTTCTTTCTTCTGAACCTCTAGCGCCAGCAGTTGCTAAGGGTGACACCAAGTGGAGTGATATAGTCACATGGACTGTTTATGCTTTGGTGAAAGCAGAAGAATTAGGCATTAATTCTCAAAATTTAGCCGCGTTTGCTAATAGTAAAGATCCCGATATCAAACGTTTTTTAGGAACAGAAGGAAACCTGGGCGAAGGAATTGGTTTAACAAAGGATTTTGCTGCCAAAATTATCAAGCACGTTGGTAACTATGGCGAAATTTATGATCGCAATTTGGGAGCAAAAACAAAACTAAATCTCCCCCGGGGACAAAATCAAATTTCCACAAAAGGAGGATTACTCTATTCTCCACCTTTCCGCTAAGGAAGCAAGAGAAATTTCTTACTATTAACAACTGACCAATGACTAATTCAAAACCTCCTTTCTGGCGTGATAATCGCTTTTGGCAAAATGCTATACAGCTAATTTTTGTATTTTTAGCAGTAGTTATAGTTTTTATATTCTGGGGGAATGTCAGCCGAAATTTACAGCAATTAGGAATTCAATTTGGATTTAATTTTCTCAAGCAACAGGCATCTTTTGATATTGGGGAAACTCTCATTAACTACAAACCAACGGATGCTTATAATTATGCTTTATTAGTGGGATTAGTTAATTCTCTAAGAATAGCAATAATGGGAATTTTCCTCACCACAATTGTGGGAATTACTGCGGGAATTGCAAGATTATCAGATAATTGGTTAGTAAGAAATATTACGGTTATCTATGTAGAGGTTTTTCGGAATACTCCATTATTATTGCAATTGCTATTTTGGTATTTTGCAGTTTTCTTGAGTTTTCCCAAAGCCGAAAATAAAATTTCCTTTTTGGGTTTTGCTAATTTTAGCCAAAACGGAATTGAACTTCCTTGGTTTACCTTGTCTCCAGAATTTTCTAGTTTATTATTGGGGTTAACTTTTTACACAGGTGCGTTTATTGCGGAAATTGTGCGCGGGGGAATTCAATCAGTCCCGACAGGACAACTAGAAGCAGCCAAATCCTTGGGGTTAAACCCAGGTTTAGCAATGCGATTGGTTATTTTTCCCCAAGCTTTGCGGGTGATTATTCCCCCATTAACTAGTCAATATCTCAATTTAACCAAAAATTCCAGTTTAGCGATCGCTATCGGTTATCCTGATATTTATTTCGTAGCTTCTACCACTTTTAACCAAACTGGGAAAGCTGTAGAAGTGATGCTGTTAATTATGATTACTTATCTGACTTTGAGTTTGATAATTTCTCTAACTATGAATTTATTTAATCGTTCTGTGCAAATTAAGGAAAGATAATGTTGAACGCAGATAAACGCGGATAAACGCGGATGAATACGGGTGATGATTATTCTATGCAGTCTCACATTTTTATGATGATTAAACTTAGTTGGCTCAGAAAAAATCTTTTTAATAATTGGTACAATAGTTTACTAACTGTTGTTTGTTTTATATTTCTATTTTGGTTAGTTCAAGGATTTGCAATTTGGTTAATTACCAAAGCACAATGGCAAGTAATCCAAGTTAATTTACATTTATTTTTAGTAGGAAGATTTCCCCAAAGTTTATATTGGCGGATTTGGGTTGTTTTGGGAATATCTACAACTTTAACCGCAATTACAGCGAGTGCATTTACCAAGAAAGCAATATTCACAAACCGCAATTCTTTGATTGCTGTTGTGATGATGGGGACTTTATGGTTTATTTTCCCCATACCATTAACAAGCCGTTTATGGTTATTATTAATTACAGGTTTAATAGTTGTAGGTTTGATAATTGGTCAGAAATCTACTAAAATCATTACACCTTGGCTTTCGCTAACTTGGTTATTATCTTGTCCCCTAATTATCTGGTTAATTGGTGGTGGTTTAGGATTACAACCTGTATCTACAAACTTATGGAATGGTTTATTACTTACCCTATTAATGGCAATAATTAGTATTGTCCTTTCCTTCCCCATAGGAGTTTTCCTCGCATTAGGAAGAACCAGCAATTTACCCGTAGTGCGGTGGTTTTCTATTCTTTATATTGAAATTGTTAGAGGATTACCCTTAATTGGGATTCTATTTTTAGCCCAAGTCATGTTACCCTTATTTTTACCAGCAGATTTACGTTTAGATAGATTACTCAGAGGTACTACCGGATTAATATTATTTAGTGCAGCATACATGGCTGAAAACGTACGTGGCGGACTACAAGCAATTCCCAGAGGACAAATAGAAGCAGGAAAAGCATTAGGATTAAATACACCTTTATTACTCATATTAGTCATATTACCCCAAGCCTTACGTGCAGTTATTCCCGCAATTGTTGGTCAATTTATTGGTTTATTTAAAGATACTTCTCTTTTATCATTAGTAGGATTAGTAGAATTAACAGGAATAGCGCGTTCCATATTAGCACAACCGCAATTTTTAGGAAGATATGCAGAAGTATATTTATTTATCGGTTTGATTTATTGGGTATTTTGTTATTCAATGTCCTTAGCTGCTAAAAACTTAGAAAAACAATTAACATCGTAGGTTGGGTTGACGTAAGGAAACCCAACATTCTTAAAATTTTAACCTACACAAAAGGAATATATGACAGAATCAGGATACCCAGGATGAAAAGATGAACAGGATGAAAAACAATGATTTTATCACCAATTACCCGTAGGTTGGGTTGACGTAAGGAAACCCAACATTCTTAAATATTTAAATATAACTTGTATGACACAAAAGGAATATATGACAGAATCAAACCCGATAATTATTGCCGAAGATGTTCACAAATGGTATGGCAAATTTCACGCCCTCCAAGGTGTCAGTTTAACCGTAGAACGAGGAGAAGTGGTTGTTTTAATGGGACCATCCGGTTCAGGAAAATCAACCTTTATTAGAACATTTAACGCCTTAGAAGAATATCAACAAGGAACTATTACCATTGACGGGATTACCCTCAGTCATGATTTAAGAAATATTGAAACAATTCGTCGAGAAGTGGGAATGGTATTTCAGCAATTTAATTTATTTCCCCATTTAACAGTTTTACAAAATATCACCTTAGCACCAATATATGTCCGCAAAATATCCAAAGTTAAAGCGGAAGAATTAGCAATGCAATTATTAGAAAGAGTGGGAATTTTAGCACAAGCACAAAAATATCCAGGACAATTATCTGGTGGACAACAACAACGAGTAGCCATAGCGCGTGCATTAGCAATGCAACCGAAAATCATGTTATTTGATGAACCAACATCAGCATTAGATCCAGAAATGGTAAGAGAAGTTTTGGACGTAATGCGAAACCTCGCTAATGACGGAATGACAATGGTAATTGTTACCCATGAAGTCGGATTTGCGCGAGAAGTTGCTGATAGAGTAGTGCTAATGGATAGCGGTTTGTTAGTTGAATCTTCTACCCCCGACACCTTTTTTACTAATCCCAAAGAAGAAAGAACCAGGAAATTTTTATCCCAAATTCTCTAGGGTGATTCAATTCAGGCTAAAGATCCCCGACTTCTTAATTTAATCTTTTGTAAATAATGATAATTTATCAAAGAAGTCGGGGATCTAAATGCAGGTTTAACGATGTCCAAATATTGGGAAGATTTGATAATATTCTTTACCCATAGACATCGCTAGGCTAACCGTATATATGGTATCTAAACTTACATTTATAAAAATTGTTTACAGGATTTACAAGTATATTTGTACTATAAAAGAATAAATGTGATCATTCCATAGAGATTCCCACTGAGATTTTTTCCAACTGTAGGCTCTCTGAAACAAGGGAACAACATACTGTTTATTACCTTCAATAATCTCTTGCAGCTTAGTTTCTGATGCTTGCATGGTTAATGTACTCTGATTTACTCGATAGTTATGCTTTTAGTATAAAAGAATCTTGTATAAATAGCACAAGATAGCGTAACAAAATTAAACATCAAATATATCCAGGGAATAAATTCCCTGTCTAAAAGCAAAGGTCGGTTAAAACCGACTCATAAAAAATATCGGTTCTACCGCTCCCCTTATGGAGAAGAATATTAATTTTTGTAGGTTGGGTTGAGGGACGAAACCCAACACCCCTTACTATCCTACCGCTAATGTTGGGTTTCACTTCGTTCTACCCAACCTACAATAAATGTTGTTTTACATAAAGGGAACGGTAGAGCCAAAATATCTTTTCCTCTTTGCGTGAGAAAATATTTTAACTTTGATTCACCATCCAAATTACCAAATTATCAGGTTGTGAAAAATCCAAAATAGCTTCCGAAATCTCATCTAAATTTTCACCTGATAACTCTTGAGTCATATATCTATGCTTGCATACAAAAGGGAGAAAACTCGGTTCAATTCCGAGGCAGTCCATTTACATTTTGCGTATTTGCTTGGGAAAAACCCTAAACTTTCATAAACTATCTAACTTGGCCAAAGATATTTTCACACAATTACAAACACCAAGCCAATCACGCTCTGACAAATGACCAATTAAACTAAAATTAGCTGAAGGTGGCAGTGTCACAATATAACTGCGAAAAATAGACGCAACTCGTAAACCAGCCTCATTCCAATCTTGAAGTATATAGTCAGTAATACCTAATGCAGTTGTTTGAGAAGTAATTAATCCAATGATAACATCAGGACGATTTGCGTGATAAATTACAGATGATAAAACTACAGCCGGACGGCGTTTAATACCTGTAGCGCCAGGAAAATCAACCGTTACCACATCCCCAGGATTAAATTTCACTGTGTTATTTCCTCACTTTCTGGAAATATCGAAGCAGCATATTGTAAAGAAAAAGAGGTGATATCAAGTTGGTCTTCTTCTGTCCAAGTATGACTTTCATCAATAACAGACAAATTTTTCTCAGCTAAATTATTTTCTAAAGCGTTGAGAATGAGTCTAGCAATTATATCTTGTTCGGTTTCAGGAAGTTGCTTTATTTGTTTAATGGCTTCTTCAAGTAATTGAGTCATAGTTTTTACCGCTAATCATTATCTATTATACTAGATATAAGACAGCCAGGGAATAAATTCCCTGTCTAAAAGCAAAAGTCGGTTAAAACCGACTCATAAAAAATATCTTTTCCTCTTTGCGTGAGAAAACATTTTAACTTTGATTGGCTATCCAAATTACCAAATTATCAGGTTGTGAAAAATCCAAAATAGCTTCCGAAAGCTCATCTAAATTTTCACCTGATAACTCTTGAGTTTATGACTCTAACTTTGCAGATTTTGATTGTGATATTTCCTCAAAGCCGCAATAATTTCCCCATTCGCTTCTGGAAAAGTAAAATTATCCAATTCATCCAAACTCACCCAACGAATTTCATCGCATTCTATCGCTTGAGGAACACCCGCTAAATGCTGAGAATGATGGACTGTTAAAGTTACTCGTAAATGAGTGTAAGTATGATCAATAGTAATTAGATGTTCTCCAACGGCAATTTCTATGCCTAATTCTTCAGCAATTTCTCGTTTAATACATTCTTGAATAGTTTCACCAATTTCAATTTTTCCCCCTGGAAATTCCCATAAACCACCCATTGCACCTGTAGGTAAGCGTCTATCAATTAATATCTGTTTTTGGTCATTCCAAATAACAGCAACACCAATAATTTTATGAGGGATAGAAATACTTTCATTCATATAATTACCAATTATCAATAAATAACAAAAAAAACTCGGTAGATTAATTATATCTCTACTGAGTTGATATTTATTTTGATAATTTTCCTACAAAAATACTATTCAACTTCGCTACTGTTAGCTTCTGTTCCTTGAATAACTGTATCAAAACCCATTCTTTGTTCTGCATTGCGTAAAAAATAGCCACTAATCATAGCTGATGCTAATAAGCGACCCAAGTTTTCCCGACTAGTAGAAATAGTAATCCCGAACTGTTCAGAAGGGAGATTTCCTAAAAGTCCGATAATATTCCGTTCCATTACCTGCAAAACTTCCGTAGAAGTAGGTTTAGATAATTGGTTAACTGTTTCTGGACTTAATGATTTAACATATTGCCATAATAAATTACTTGTTTCCGACTCACTATTAAAAAATTCTGATACTCGATTAGATTTGTTACTCACGTTTGACCTCCTGTACTGCCACTATTAACGACGGTGTTTGTGACTGGAATAACTTGTAGTTATTGCTTATTCGATCTAGTTGACTATTATATAATTCATGTCAACCAATCTAACAGTTTATTCCTTTCGAGGGAGTCGGTTTAACCGTACTAAAATGGGAGTGTTTTTCACATATTGAGTGAGTATGGGTGGGGAAACTCCACCCACAAAGCAAAAAATAACTGACCATTAACTGATAACAACTGACTAACTGGCAAGATACTCATTCATAGTTGCTTTAGATTTGCGAAGTTTGTTGAGGGCTTCACGTTCAATTTGGCGGACTCGTTCCCGGCTAATATTCAGGATTTCACCAATTTTAGCCAAAGTTAAGGATTGCCCATCTACTAAACCAAAGCGGAGACTAATGACTTCCTTTTGCTGGGGTGTGAGTTCTGACATCATTCTTTCTAAGTCATAGGATAGGGAAGTTTGCATGACAAAATCTTCCGGTGTTGCCCCTGTGTCTTCTAGCATTTCTCCCAGTTCAGTGTCATAGTTATCTCCCAGACGTAAATCTAGAGATAATGGTAGACGGGCTTTTTCTAGGTACTCTCGCACCTGTTTGGGTGTTAAATCTAGTTCTTGGGATAATTCCGCTACTGTGGGCGCACGTCCTAGACCTTGGGATAGTTGCCGCTGGGCTTTTTTAATTTTGTTGAGTTTTTCCGTAATATGAATGGGCAAGCGAATAGTCCGGGCTTTTTCGGCGATCGCCCGAGTAATGGCTTGACGTATCCACCAATAGGCATAGGTAGAAAATCTGTACCCTTTGGTAGGGTCAAATTTTTCTACACCCCGTTGCATTCCGATACTGCCTTCTTGAATCAGATCAAGTAAGTCAACATTACGTTTAATGTACTTTTTGGCAACGGACACGACTAAACGGAGATTGGCTTCTACCATTTTCCGTTTGGCTATTTCACCAACAGCGATCGCTTGATTTAATTCTGATACTTCTATACCAGAGGCTGCTGCCCATTCTTCTACAGTTGGTTCATGACCTAACTGGGTAGCCAGACCTTCCCGGATCTCATGCAAGGCAGTAGATCGTTGCACCTGTTTACCATAAAAAATCTCTTCTTCGTGGGTGAGGAGTGGCACACGGCCAATCTCACGCAGGTAAGTCCGCACGAGGTCGGTGGCTGATTGAGCGGTCTTCATGGCGCTACTCTTGGGTAATGGTGGGTTTGCTGATAGGGTCGTTAACGAAATAATGTTTTGAGATTTGTCGCACCCGATAAACTCAGGTTGCCCATATTTGGGTAAATTAGGTACTTCACTGCCAAACGTTACATCTGTCTCCTTGTTTCCACAAGTATCTATAGTTAGATACACAGTAGCAAGTCAAACATTTTTTGTGTTTTCGGGAATATTAATAATTGTAACATTTATGAGAATAATTTGACTATAGGGAAACCCGCACTTCGGCAGTAATGTGAGATGACCTCAGACTCTGAAATTACTGAACGGCATACATTTCCTTAAATAACGGCTAATCCTCTAGCGGAAAAATAGCTTCCTCATATTTGTTAAAATATCTCAATGATAACGATAATGATTTTTTTGTAACAATTGCTTAATAATGTCGGACTATGATTTTTAGGATTATTTTGATGAAGATGAGGAAAACGTCTGAACTATGATTTTTCTGATTATTTTGATTAATATGAGGGATTTTCCCGATAAATCCGCAGGATTCATCATAAAAATCATCAAAGGTCTGAACTATGATTCTTGTGATTCTTTTAATTAAGATGATATATCTGTCGTAAAAATCATAGATTTATGCGAAAAACTAGCCAAATAATCATAAAAATCATCAAAATCACAAAAATCATAGTTTAGACAATTAACTCCTTGGACAGTATTCTTGGATCACCTTGACATCCAAAGTTGTATTTTGCAGAGAACGGATAGCTGCGGCTGTGGCTCTAGCACCTGCAATAGTGGTAATAATGGGGATTTTGTAGCCTAATGCGGTGCGACGAATTAACTTAGAATCGGCATGAGCTTCTTCTCCAGAAGGTGTGTTGATGATCAGTTGAATGTTGCCATTTTTAATGGCATCCAGGACATGAGGACGACCTTCATGGAGTTTGAGAACTGATTTTACCTCTAACCCTTGTTCTTGCAAGACTTGGCGTGTCCCTTGGGTAGCCATGATTGTAAAGCCTAACTTAATAAACTCCTTAATGACATCTGCTGCGAGAGGTTTGTCTCTGTCACTCATGGAAACAAATACAGTTCCTTGAAGCGGTAATTTTTCCCCTGCGCCTAATTCTGCTTTGGCAAAGGCGCGACCGAAATCGCTGTCAATACCCATTACTTCGCCAGTTGAGCGCATTTCTGGACCCAAAATGGTATCTGTACCAGGGAACTTACTAAATGGTAAAACCGCTTCTTTAACAGCAATATGAGAGGGAATGACTTCTTTGGTAAATTTCACTTCCTCTAAGGTTTTCCCCGACATAATTAAGGATGCAAGTTTCGCTAATTGTACCCCTGTAGCTTTAGATACAAAGGGAACAGTCCGTGATGCTCTGGGGTTAGCTTCTAAAATATACACTTGGGGAGAATAGCCATTTGCACCGACTACGGCAAATTGAATATTCATCAACCCAACTACAGATAGAGCTTGTGCTAGTTGAACTGTCCATAAACGGATTTGGTTGAGGACTGCGGGAGAGAGGGAAATGGAAGGTAAGGAACAAGCTGAGTCACCGGAGTGAATCCCCGCTTGTTCGATGTGTTCCATGATGCCACCAATGACGACATTACCAGTATGATCGGCGATCGCATCTACATCCACTTCAATGGCGTTTTCTAAGAATTTATCAATTAAAATCGGGTGATCTGGTTCTACTTGCACAGCAAAGGTCATGTAACGTTCTAATTCAGTATCGGAATAAACGATTTCCATCGCCCTTCCCCCCAATACATAACTAGGACGGACTACTACAGGATAGCCAATGCGCTTGGCAACAATTAAAGCATCTTCATAGCTTCTCGCCATACCATTAGGTGGTTGGGCGATATTTAATTCTTGCAGAATCTTTTCAAACCGTTCCCTATTTTCCGCCATATCTATAGAATCGGGAGATGTTCCCCAAATCTGAGTGATACTATTAGCTTTTTGTAAATACTCTTGCAGAGGAACGGCTAATTTTAATGGTGTTTGGCCACCAAATTGGACAATTATCCCCACAGGGTTTTCGGCTTCGATGATGTTGAGAACGTCTTCTTTAGTTAATGGTTCAAAATACAGGCGATCGCTGGTATCGTAATCTGTAGAAACAGTTTCTGGGTTAGAATTGACCATGATTGTTTCATACCCGGCATCATGTAGAGAATATGCAGCATGACAACAACAATAATCAAACTCAATTCCTTGACCAATGCGGTTTGGACCACCACCCAAAATCATCACCTTGGGTTTATCTGTTGGTAATACTTCCGTTTCTTCTTCGTAGGTAGAATAGTAATATGGAGTCAGGGCTTCAAATTCAGCAGCACAGGTATCAACGGTTTTGTAAACGGGGATAACTTCTAGCTGTTTGCGATATGTGCGAACTTCGTCTTCTTTGGTTTTTGTAGCATAAGCTATTTGGCGATCGCTAAATCCATTTCTTTTCACATCATACATTTGCGCTTTTGTCAACTGTTTTAGAGGAGTGCGTTTGAGAAATTTTTCTATTTCTAGAATTTCTTGTAATTTATCTAAAAACCAAGGGTCAATTGCCGTTAGTTCGTAGATTTCTTCATTACTCATTCCCAACTGCATAGCATGACGCACAGAAAAGATGCGTTCTGGGTTAGGAGTCCGTAATTGAGCGCGAATTTGTTCCCCACTGGGCAATTTTTCGGCTTTATCACAACCCCAACCAGCGCGTCCGGTTTCTAAAGAACGCAAAGCTTTTTGAAAGGATTCGTTAAATGTCCGGCCAATAGCCATTGCTTCCCCTACAGACTTCATTTGGGTAGTTAAAATCGCTTCTGAACCAGGGAATTTTTCAAACGCAAACCGGGGAATTTTCGTAACCACATAATCAATTGTCGGTTCAAAGGAAGCGGGGGTTTTTTTGGTGATATCGTTTTGTAGTTCATTCAAAGTATAACCCACAGCTAACTTCGCCGCGATTTTGGCAATGGGAAACCCTGTCGCTTTGGAAGATAAAGCCGAACTGCGGGAGACGCGGGGGTTCATTTCAATTACCACTACGTCACCATTCACGGGATTTACCGCAAACTGAATATTAGAACCGCCGGTTTCTACACCAATTTCCCGGATAATTTTAATGGCCATATCCCGTAACCGTTGATATTCTTTATCAGTTAGGGTTTGGGCGGGGGCGACGGTGATAGAATCCCCTGTATGAATCCCCATAGGGTCGAGATTTTCGATAGAACAGATAATCACGACGTTATCGGCTAAATCCCGCATTACTTCTAATTCATACTCTTTCCAACCCAGTAAAGATTGGTCAATGAGAATTTGGGAAACGGGACTAGCGTCAATCCCTACTTGCGCCATTTCTTCAAATTCTTCTTGATTATAGGCGATACCCCCACCAGTCCCCCCCATTGTAAAGGCTGGACGGATAATTAAAGGATATGTGCCAATTTGGAGAGCGATCGCCTTTGATTCGTCTAAAGTAGAAGCTGTACCACTGGGACATACTGCAACCCCAATTTTAGCCATTGCTTCATTAAACAGTTTCCTGTCTTCGGCTTTTTCAATTGCGGGTAATTTTGCACCAATTAACTCGACGTTGTATTTCTCCAAAACGCCATTTTTCGCCAATGCTACAGCCAAGTTGAGGGCGGTTTGTCCTCCCATTGTTGGCAATAAAGCATCTGGACGTTCTTTGGCAATGACTTTTTCCACTATTTCCGGTGTCAACGGTTCAATATAGGTGCGGTCGGCGGTTTCCGGGTCGGTCATGATTGTCGCTGGGTTGGAGTTCACCAGCACGACTTCATAGCCTTCTTCTCGCAAGGCTTTACAGGCTTGAGTTCCAGAGTAGTCAAATTCACAGGCTTGACCAATCACAATTGGTCCTGAACCTAACAGGAGAATTTTTTTGAGGTCTTGACGACGGGGCATAGTTTTTACCTTAGATTACAAAAATACAAATCTTGACTATTTTAAGGGTCTTTACGCCTCATCATGCCATTCATTATTAACTTTTCCGGGTTTTGATGACGGTAAGGGGAAGGATTTATAGATATGGGGGATTTTTGGTACTGGTTTTTACGTTTTTTCTCGGCGTTGCATAATTTAAGTATGAATTAAGCTCACGCAAAGGCGCAAAGGCGCAAAGGTAAGAGTTTGAAAAATTAAAGCAAGAGAATTTTATGTCTAAATTCTGAGTTTATTTAATTGTTATGGATTATAACAATAAGACTTCACAGATAATTAATTTATCTTTCTTTATCTGCGTTCATCTCCGTTCATCTGCGTTTGATAATTTATTGTTAGATATATGTAATAAAAATAATTGGTTTTAAGTCCTAATATAAAGAATGGCAGAAAGGATAGGTTACTCCTCTCTGCCAAAATTATTAATTTTGTAAAATTCTCAATTACTAAAATTTATTTAGTCTTGATTTAGTTGAATCGAGATTATCAAAAGTTTAATTTTCAGCCCGTTGCACAAAACCTAATGTTAAACTATCTTTAGCCAAAAAGTGAGCTAGATGATAAGCTCTCTCTTCAGTTTTTAAGAGAATTTTCTCGTATAAATAGCGTGTACCTCTATCGCCTAAACTTTCAGCCTGTGCAGCTTGGCGGCGAATTACACCAATTAATGCTTGTTCGGCAACTAGGTCATTTTCTACCATCTTTCGGGCAGAAAATACGCCATCTACTTCTGTTTCAAAACAGCATAATTCAGCTAATTTAGTGAAACTTGCTGCGGGGATGCCACCCAAACCATTTAAGCGCTCGCCAATTTCGTGGATGTGATCTTGTACTTCTTTGTAGCTGGCGTTAAAGAATTCATGCAGTGAATTGAATTCTGCACCTTCAACCACAAAATGATGTTTTTGGTATTGTAAATATAATGCCTGAAAACTAGCTAATACGACATTAAATCCTTCGACAACTGGCGCAGTGACACTGTGATCTAGTAAGACGGGATTGTCATAAACCTGACCAAAGTTGTGTAATATAGTTTGCGTATCAGACATGGTTCTCCTCTTTTTTTTACAGTTATGATTTTTAACTGCTTACTCCTCACATATTAGCATTTTCAAAATAAAATCAAGGCTACTAAATCTAAAAAACTTTGGCATTATTAGTAATCGTAAGTATCAATTTTTTTTCATATATCTGTGCTTAAAGATATATATTTGGTATTTATCTTGACTTCAATCTCAAAGTGTGCATATCTCTCAACAAAGAAAAAATGAGATTTTTTCTCAAAATTAATGACAATATTTTGCAGTTAGTGTATCCTAATAAAAGAGGCTAAACTCCGACTAAATCACAAATTTAGACGATGAGTTTTTAGTTTTACTGCAACTTTATGGCATTTTGAGGGCTACTCGCTTGAAATCTTTCAGTTCAGACACAGATAGAAAGCACGTTATTGATATAAATTGGGCAGACCGTTGGCAGGTTTATCAACGCTTACAAGAATTAGATATAATTTGTGTTTGTCAGACTAATCAGCCCTTAACCGTAGAAATAAATAACCCTGCCGCAGCTATTCAGCTTTGGAGTGTAATTCAACAATTCACTGCTTCTCGTCAAGACTTGATTGGGAATCTTGAAAATTGTTGGCGTTGTCGTTACCAAAAATTTTAGTGAGAAAAATAGGTTGAAAAATGAATATATCTACTAATTCAGCAGTCACAGAATTTTGTTTTGAAGGCAGATTTCTAGATTTTGTGATTAAGGATGGATATAAGCTGAGAGGATTGTTATTAGGGACTTCTGAGGGTGAATTTTATATAAAATTAGCCAAGCATTTACGGAGTGCTTTTGATTTGCGGTTAGCTAAAGGGACCTGGCTGCAAGTTGTGGGGACAAAACAATATAATCCGAAAAAAGATCAGGTAACTCTCGTAGCAGAAAGAGTTATGGCTGCAAGTTCCGATATGGGAATAGTTGCAGCACAGAATCAAATTAAGACGAAACCTGCTAAAACACAAACAATTTTAGTTTGTCAAAAATCTGATTGTATGAAGCGTGGTGGTAAAGCTTTGTGTCAAGCTTTGGAGTCGGAGTTAATAAACAGCGGGTTAGAAAATTCAGTCACGATTAAAGGTACTGGCTGTATGAAAAACTGTAAATCTGGTCCTAATTTAGTTATGCCCGATAAAACTCGTTATAGTAAAATTCAAGCTGTCCAAGTTCCCGCTTTAATAGATAAGCATTTTTCTGATAAAAGTCAGGACAAAGCAAAAAATATGCCAGAAAATATACACACTCTTGTTAAAGTTTAGTTATCTTGAGGATGCAATACGATTGAGGGCGCATTCCCTGCGCCCCTACAGGCTTTACAATTTGCGCCTGACTCGGTGACTCCTTGAAAACTACAACTTATTTTTAGTAGGGATAATAATCATCGAGAAATAAGGTACATCAAGAGGGTCAACTTCGTCAAGAGGTAATATGCGCTGTTGTGTAGTTGTAGCGCGTTCAATGTATCTAGCCCGTGAAGCTAGTCCTAATTCATGGAGAATATCCCTGACCTTGAGAAAATGGCGACCAAGTTTCATAATAGCCGCCGCGTCAGTGGCTAGGAGTTGGCTAATTAAGGCTTCTCTGGGTAATGGTGCAGGTAAAACCGTGAGGACATCATTGTAATAGGTAAATGGTAAACCTAAAGCCACGGGACAAGCCATGAGAGAGGAAACTCCGGGGACGACTTCTGTTTTATACTTACCAGCCAATCTGGTAAAAAGATACATGAAAGAGCCGTAGAAAAACGGATCTCCTTCACAGATAACTACCACATCCCGACCTGCTGCTAAATGGTCAGCAATGGGTTGAGTTTCTTGGTCATAGATAGATTTAGCCTTTTCTGGTTCTAAGGCGCGAGGAAGATGAAAGGCTACCTCAATCTGACTATTATCCAAGTATGGAGAGACAATTTTTCTGGCGATACTTTCTTTATTTGTTGCTGATTGATAAGCAATAACTGGGGCAGAACGGAGGAGACGCAAGGCTTTTAAGGTGATGAGTTCAGGGTCTCCAGGTCCCACACCAATTCCATAAAGACGACCTCCAGCGTTATTCATTATTCTTCCTCACTAGCTAAGGCGTTAACAGCAGCAGCAGCGATCGCACTTCCGCCCCGTCTTCCATGTAAAGTTAAAAATGGTACGTTGCGGCTATCTGCGGCTAATGCGGCTTTTGATTCGGCTGCACCCACGAAACCAACAGGAAAGCCCAAGATTAACGCCGGTCGAGGAACTCCCTCGTCTAGAATTTCTAATAACCTAAATAGGGCTGTAGGTGCATTCCCAATCACCACAATTGCCCCTTCTATGTGGAAACGCCAGAATTCTAAAGCTGCTGCTGACCTTGTATTTCTTAATCTTTTGGCTAGTTGTGGTACTTCTGGATCATTGAGGGTGCAAAGAACTTTATTATTTTTGGGTAATCTTTTTTTGGTAACACCTTCGGCTACCATGTAAGAATCACACAAAATCGGTGCGCCGGCAATTAGGGCTTTTTTCCCGGATTCTACCGCTGTAGATGAATATTCTAAGTCATTGACAATATCCGTCATCCCACAGGCATGAATCATGCGAACAGCAACTTTTGCTACATCTTCAGGGAATCTTTCGAGATTGGACTCTGACCGAATAATTTTAAAGGAATTACGATATATTTCGCTACCATCACGGATGTAATCAAACATGATATTTTCAGGTTGTAAAGGTTAAGTTGGGCGTTGTTTGGCTAAATAGTTGATTTAATTGATGGCTATGACGATCAATAAATTGTCCAAAAGTTTCGTGTAAACTTAGACGTTGTTTTTGATACACTGCCAGCATTTCTTGAATCAAAATCGGAATTTTCGCTATAGTCACATATTCATAAAGTAAATGACCAAGAACATACACTTGATAAGCGGGAAAAGTTGCTTTTGCGGTTTCTGTAATAATACCAAGTAAGGTAATATCAGCTTGAGTGTGTTGAGCGCAAGATTTACTGCAACCACTAAAGTGAATATTCACAGGTGAGTCTAGAATCATCAGATTTTCTAGGTATTTTGCCAAGTTTATGGCATCATCTTTAGTTTCTGTGGCCGCAGCAGCACAACCCTTTTTACCGGAACAAGCTACTAGGAAACTTTTGATGTTGGTTGGTGATGAGTTTAAACCTAAATTGGCAATTTGTTGATCAACTTCGCTAATTTGATTTTGGGGAATATCGGTTAATAGTAAGTTTTGCCAAGGTGTTAACCTGATATTATCATCGCCATACCTTTTGGCAATATTAGCTAAACCCCTAATTTGCGAAGTTTCTAATCTTCCCAGGGGTAAGACTATGCCGATATAATATAATCCGGTTTGGCGTTGGGGATAAATACCAATATGAGTTTTTTCTCGCAGAGGCGCGGAGGCGCAGAGAGGAGTTTTTGTAAAGTTCAATATATCTGAGTTGAGGTTTTCTTGGATTTGATGAAGATATTCTTTGACTGTGATCTTATTGATTATTTCTCGTAAGCGTATTTTGCGGCGGTTTCTAGTATCTATGTGTTTGAGGTAAGTTTGCGCTAAGGCTGCTAAAGCTGTTGTTGTCTCTTCTGGTTTGAATAAGATTCCTGTATCCTGTGCTGGTTGTCCTTTTTCTCCATAACTGAGATATAACCGCAAATATACATTACGGTTAATTATTTCTGCTGCCAATATAATATCATTGGGTTGATATTTTACAGCAACTTTGCCTCCACCATCAAAGCAAACGCTAAATTTTGCCGATAATTCGGAAAGTTGAGAATGTGCGGTAATATATTGTTCCCAGGCTTTCACTAAGGGACGAGTATCTAGTAATTCTTCACCATCAATACCCGCTGTGGGATTGGTCATGATGTTGCGGATATGATCTATTTTGGCATTGGTAGAGGCTAAACCTAATGCTTGTAATTTTTTCAGAACCTCAACATTTATGCTGTTTTTAATTTCTCTAATTTGAATATTGGCGCGGTTAGTAATATCAATATAACCACTGCCATAATTATCAGCAATATCTGCGATCGCCTGAAATTGGTTATAATTGATGATTCCCCCTGGTATTCTCAACCGATAAAGAAGACCATCCTGGGCGGCTGTGTTGTAAAATAATCCTGGACAAGCGGTAAATGGAATTTGCAAAATCATGACTCCTTCTCTGTGTGACGCAGAGACAGAACGGAAGTGAACACTTGAGAGTTAGCATTCTGACTTACTCAACTTGGGATTTTGGATTTTTAGTTAAACTCCAATCATCTCTAAATTGCTTTACAGTTGCGGCACAGTCCCGGAATTGAACCGAAGTTTCCTAACTCTAAGATTTAGTAGCTTACCATGAGATGGTATTTTTGGCTATTATCCATGAATTTTGTTTCGCGCAAAGGTGCAAATGCAGGAGTTTAATTCCATACTTTACAAATTTAATCAAGTCTCTTTGTGAAGAGGTGCGTTTACCAACGCACCCTAGAAAATATTAACTGTCAGTTTTCATTTTCCAATCTGGTTTGACCACCTGACGACTTCTAGCAATTACCAAAGAATCATCTGGGACATCTTCTGTCACCGTTGAACCTGCGGCTATGTAGACATCATTACCGACAGTAATAGGTGCAACTAACACAGTATTAGAACCGATTTTGCTGCGATCGCCTATAGTTGTTCTATGTTTCTTCACACCGTCATAATTAGCAGTGATTGTCCCCGCACCGACATTGACCTGAGTTCCGGTTGTGGTATCGCCTAAATACGATAAGTGTGCTACATTAGTGCGATCGCCTAATTGGGCATTTTTCAACTCCACAAAATTACCAATTCTGCAACCTACACCCACCTCAGCGTGACCACGTAAATGTGCGTAAGGTCCAATTCGAGTTTGAGATTGAATCACACTATCTGTAATTACAGAATAGAGAACCGTGACATTTTCACCCAATTCACTATTCTCAATTAAACTTCCCGGACCAATGCGACTACCAGCTTGAATCACCGTCCTTCCTCGCAAATGAGTTTGCGGTTCAAGAATCACATCCGGCTGTAATTCCACCGTTTCATCAATAGTAATACTTGCCGGATCAATTAACGTCACACCTGCTAACAACCACTTTTCCTTAATCCGTTTTTGTAAAATATCATTAGCAGTTGCTAATTGCAATCTATCATTAATTCCCAAAATTTCTTGATTATCTTTCACATCTACAGCCATTACCTTACCAACTTGAGTAACAGCATCAGTTAGGTAATATTCTTTTTGAGAATTATTAGCTTGCAAATCTGGTAAGATCTTAGCCAAATCAGGCCAATGAAAACAGTAAATACCAGCATTTACCCGATCATTTTCTCTTTGGTTAGGAGTACAATCTTTATCCTCAACTATTTTTTGGACAATACCCTCACTATTCCGAAAAACCCTACCATAACCTTGAGGATTTGCTAGTTGTGCAGTCAGAATAGTACAGGAATTTTGATTTTCTTGGTGAGTTTGTAAGAGGTTTTTTAAAGTTTCTGTCCGTAACAAAGGTACATCACCATTTAAAATCAATAAATCCCCAGTATAACCCTCTAAATGGGGAAGTAATTGTTGGATAGCATGACCTGTGCCTAATTGTACAGCCTGTTCTACAAATTCCACACCATAAATAGAATCCATAGCTGTTTTTACTTCTGTGGACTGATAACCAACAATCACTAACTTACGGGCAGGTGAAAGAGGTTCAGCACTTTCAATAACGCGTTCAACTAAAGATCTTCCACCCAAGCAATGTAAAACCTTGGGTAGATTAGATTTCATTCTTGTTCCTTTTCCAGCGGCGAGAATTGCTACAACAACCATAATTAAATATCAGTGAATTTGCGATAAATGCTTTTTTAATTTGCTTCCTTCCACGCCAGATCATATCAGTTAATCATTGCTAACTGTTGACTGTTCAGGCAAAATCTCCTGCGGTGTTGACGATCTTAACCACCTTTTGCGCCACTGTGAACTTGATTCCAATGTAGAGACTTGAATTTCTTCTTGTCGTCGGTTGAGTATCATTGCCGCAGTATCACTCAAATTAGGATCTCGATAAGGAATAGCAGCACGAGTTAATAAATGTTCGGCTTCAGTTTGGGAAAGAGGCGGCAAATAGGATATAGTTGATTCCTCTTCATGTTGAGGATGTCCCGCAATAGTCCCCGGAGTCCGTCTTCCTATCGGTGGAGTCGAACTGACAACCAAACCCGCAGCTAACAGCGCAGTCCGTACCGCCGCAGCACAGGAATAAGTAGCTAGTAACCCATTCTCCTGCAAGCATTCTGATACTTTTTGTATAAATTCCACCGTCCATAATTGTGGACATTGCGGAGGTGAAAAAGGGTCAAGAAAAATTGCATCTGCTTGAAAGCCTGATTCATGTACTTGGAGGATTAAGTTTCTAGCATCACCAATTAGTAAAGTAGCTTGCAAATAATCTATGTGGATTTGATGTTCAAACGCTATTTGAGTTAAAATTTTTATATATTTGTCGTCCCAACCATTAAATAACTGATGGTTAATTGCCGCTTGGGGGACAATGGGATTTAGTTCTAACCCAATCAATTCCACATGGCAACGAGGATTTACTTGCCAAATTGTCTGTAAAGCTGCCGCTGTGTTGTATCCTAGACCATAACAAATATCTAACAGCCGCACAAATCCTGTTTCGGCTAATATTGGTAATCGAGTCGGAATCGCAAATTTCAGCAAACTTTCCTGTTTTGCTCCATAGTGACTATGAAAGGCTTCATTAAACTCTGTGGAAAAAAAGGTAAAAGAACCATCTTGCGTTTGTTGGGGTGTAAACATTTTAGGATTTTAGGAGTCAGGAGGTAGGGGCGCAGGGCCTGCGCCCAGTCAGGAGAAAGAAGAAAGAAGAAAGAAGAATAGTTTTCACCAATTACCAATTACCAATTACCAATTACCCATGAATAATCAATTTATTGTTTCTCCAGAATGGCTGTTTGAAAATCTCAATAATTCTCAAGTTGTGATTGTTGATTGTCGGTTTTCTTTAGCTGATAGCCAATTAGGAAAACAACAGTATCAAACTAATCATATCCCAGGCTCTTATTATTTAGACTTAAATCAAGATTTATCTAGTCCTGTGCAAGAACATGGGGGCAGACATCCTTTACCAAATATCACAGAATTAGCTGAAAAGTTATCAGCAATTGGGGTAAATTCCCAAAAAACTTTAGTAGTGGCTTATGATGATTCTCGCTTGGCTTTTGCCTCTCGTTTATGGTGGTTATTGCGGTATTTAGGACATGAACAAGTAGCTGTTTTAGATGGCGGCTTTGACCGCTGGCAAAAAGCGGGTTATGCCATTACAGATGTTATTCCTACTGCGGAAAGAGGAACATTTATTCCCCAATTACAAGCGGATAAAGTTGTAGATTTTACTTATGTCAAAAATCACCAAGATAGTCAAAGTGTGGTTTTAATAGACTCTAGGGAAGGAGAACGTTATCGAGGAGAAAAAGAACCAATTGATAAAATTGCTGGACATATTCCCGGTGCTGTTAATTATCCTTGGCAAGAAGTAACGGACGCTTCTGGGTGCGTAATTCCCCAGTTAGAACAATCTCAACGGTGGCAAAATATAGATACAAATAAAGAAATTTTAGTTTATTGTGGTTCTGGTGTCACAGCTTGTGTAAATTTACTTTCTTTAGCCATAGCTGGAATTCCCACCGCTAAACTTTACGCTGGTAGTTGGAGTGATTGGATTAGTTATTAGTCAATTCTCAGATCCCCGACTTCTTCTTTGATAATGTCAATAAGTGATGAATCAATCCTAGAAGTCGGGGATCTGGTTTTATATTTTTAGTTGTCAGCTACGCTAGATTAAATCTAGGCAATCTGACTATATATAGTTCAACAGCCTATTTTTAGTTAAAAAAGTAGAAATTTATGACTTTTGATTACGACTTGTTTGTGATTGGTGCTGGTTCTGGGGGTTTGGCGGCTTCTAAACGGGCGGCTAGTTATGGTGCAAAAGTGGCGATCGCCGAATATGATTTAGTTGGTGGTACTTGCGTAATTCGTGGTTGTGTCCCCAAAAAACTCATGGTTTATGGTTCTCACTTCCCCGCCCAATTCCAAGAAGCCGCCGGTTATGGTTGGACAGTAGGAGATGTAAAATTTGACTGGGAACATTTCATCACATCCATAGATAAAGAAGTTAACAGACTATCAGCACTTCACATCAGCTTTTTAGAAAAAGCCGGAGTAGAATTAATTTCCGGTCGTGCTACCTTCATAGACCCCCACACAGTTGAAGTCAATGGAAAACAATATACAGCCGCGAAAATTTTAATTGCTGTCGGTGGTCGTCCCGTTAAACCAGAGATTCCAGGTATAGAACACGCCATTACTTCCAATGAAATCTTCCACCTGAAAACTCAACCCAAACATATCGCTATTATTGGTTCTGGTTATATCGGTAGTGAATTTGCCTGTATCATGCGCGGTTTGGGTTCAGAAGTCACCCAGATTATCCGCAAAGAGCAAATTTTGAATGGTTTTGATCAGGATATTTGCACCAGTATCCAAGAGGGAATGAGTAATCATGGCATTCGCATTGTTGCAAATACTGAGGTGACAGCCATAGAAAAAGTGGACGCAGGACTGAAATTAACTTTATCTGGAGACAATCAAGAACCAATCATTGCTGATGTATTTTTAATAGCAACCGGTCGCAGTCCTAATATTGAAGGATTAGGCTTAGAAAATGCCCAACTTGATTGTGTTCCCAGTTCTGAAGAAGAACCAGGATACAGCACCTCAAATGCTATAGCCGTCAATGAATATAGTCAAACTTGCCAACCCCATATTTATGCTGTTGGTGATGTCACAGACCGCCTAAATTTAACCCCCGTCGCCATTGGTGAAGGACGTGCCTTTGCTGATACTGAATTTGGCAACAACCGCCGCGAATTTAGTCACGAAACCGTTGCTACGGCCGTATTCACCACCCCAGAAGCGGCAACAGTCGGGTTAACAGAAGCCCAAGCTAGAGACAAATTCGGTGATGATAACATCAAAATTTATCGTACCAGCTTCCGCCCCATGTACTACACTTTGGCAGGTAAGCAAGAAAAAACCATGATGAAGCTAATAGTAGATACTAGCACTGATAAAATTCTAGGCGCTCACATGGTAGGAGATAGTGCCGCAGAAATTATTCAAGGTGTCGCTATTGCAGTAAAAATGGGTGCAACCAAAGCTGATTTTGATGCCACTGTAGGTATTCATCCCTCCGCAGCAGAGGAATTTGTCACTATGAGATAATTGTATTTGGTAGGGGTTTAGCAGTGCTAAACCCTGACAATTGTGATAGATTTAGTTTGCGTATATTTCATCAAAGTGAAAACTATTGGTATTTAGTTTCAGCCAATTTTTCTTTAATTAAGTTCTCCACTTGCTGCAACTCATGATTTGATTTTGGTATATCAAAAATCTCGCTGGGAGTTTCTGAAGCAAAACGATCAATAAATGTATGAAATGCTGCTTTATCATTGGGGTGAGCAATTATATAAGCTCTTAATTCAGTTTTAGTCATGCTAATAAAGTTAGGTATAATCACAAAAACCTCCATAAACCATTAGGATATATTTCTATTTCTATGTTATCTCCTGCCAAGATAAACAGATTACCTGTGCGCTCATCTAAACGGACGATGAAAATAGGTGTAAATGTATTTGTCAAGGTTTGACAGAGAATAACACATCTAATACTTTGTTCGGAAGTTGGCAAGATATATTTACCTCCTAATTATATAACTTAAATAATTATATTGCATCAAGGTTGATAACCGCTATAAAGGCGTGATATTATTTTCTTTGAATAAATGATGATAACAAATGATCAAATTTATAGACTTATTTAGTGGTACAGGTGGATTTAGATTAGCAATTGAAAAGATTTGTCATAATTATAAAATTGATTCTCAATGTGTTTTTTCCAGTGATATTGATATAAATGCCCAAAAAATCTATTCAGAAAACTTTGGAGAAACACCCATAGGAGATATTACCAAAATTGACGAAAATGATATTCCTGACCATGATATATTATTAGGTGGTTTTCCTTGTCAACCCTTTAGCATTTGTGGAGAACTAAAAGGATTTGAAGATACCAGAGGAACATTATTTTTTGATATTGCCAGAATTATTAAAAATAAACAACCGTCAGCCTTTATATTAGAAAATGTCAAACAATTACAAGGACATCAACAGGGGCAAACATTAAAAATAATTATTAATACCTTACAAGAATTAGGCTATTATACAGATTATAAAATTCTCAATGCTCTTAATTTCGGTTTACCACAAAAACGAGAAAGAATTTTAATCGTCGGCTTAAAAAATCAAAATCATTATCATAACTTTAATTGGCCATTAATCAAAATGCCCATGCAGCCCTTGTCAGAAATATTAGAAAAATCTGTTTCTGAATTTTATTATGCTTCCGAAAAAATTCGCCAAAATCGGTTACAAAAAGTCAAAACTGAGCAAAAATATGAGCAACCAACAATATGGCATGAAAATAAATCTGGTAATATTAGTATACATCCTTATTCCTGTGCATTAAGAGCAGGAGCATCTTATAATTATTTATTAGTCAATGGCGAAAGAAGATTAACCGAAAGAGAAATGTTGAGGTTGCAAGGTTTTCCAGAATCTTATAAAATAGTGGGCAGTTACCAAACTATGCGAAAATTAACTGGTAATGCGATCGCTATTCCTTGTGTTGCTACTGTGATTGATTCTGTAATTAATGCAATATTAGTAAATCTGAATGTTAAAAAAATTTCTCATTCCCATACTCTGTATGGGAATGAAGTCTAGAAAGCTCTGCCTTCATTTTCTCGTTTTCTCATTCCCATACTCTGTATGGGAATGAATTATAGAAGGCTCTGCCTTCATTCTCCATAACAGTAGAGGCAGAGCCTCTGTGATAGTATTCCCAGTCAGAGACTGGGAACAAGATATATAATCACCAATTATCAATCAATGACAAATGCTTAAATTTATTCGTTCCGATTTATCCCAACTTAACGCTTATAAAGCTCATCCTGGTAGTGATAGTGCTGAACCAGTCGCTATCCAATTTGACAGATTAGATACTAATGAAAGTCCTTTAGATTTACCACCGGAAATCAAAGAAAAATTAGCCTGGACTTATCAACAAATTATTGAAACTAATCGTTATCCTGATGGTGGACACGAAACTCTAAAAAATGCCATTTCCCAATATGTCAATGAATCAGCAAATCTAGAAAATTCAACTTTCACCGCTGCGAATATTTCCGTCGGTAATGGTTCAGATGAATTAATTAGATCCCTATTAATTGCTACCTGTTTAGGGGGAGAAGGTTCTATACTAGTCGCCAATCCTACCTTTTCCATGTATGGAATTTTAGCTCAGACTTTAGGCATTCCTGTAGTTACAGTAGGCAGAAATCACAGCAACTTTGAAACTGATTTAACAGCCGCAAAATCGGCAATTTCCCAAACACAAAATCCGCCCATTCGCGTCGTTTTTGTTGTTCACCCCAATTCCCCTACCGCTAATTCTTTAACAGCAGCGGAACTAGAATGGTTAAAAAGTTTACCAGAAGAAATTTTAGTAGTCGTTGATGAAGCTTACTTTGAATTTAGTCAAAGGACTTTAGCCGGTGAATTATTACAACATCCTAACTGGATTATATTACGCACCTTTTCTAAAGCCTTTCGTCTTGCCGCCATGCGTGTAGGTTATTGTATCGCTCATCCAGAGGCGATCGCAATTTTAGAAAAAGTTCGTCTTCCCTACAATCTTCCCAGTTTTTCCATCGCCGCCGCCCTCATGGCATTAGAAAATCGGCAACTTTTGCTAGAGTCAATCCCCCAAACCCTCAGCGAAAGAACGAAAATGATCACAGCCTTATCTGCACACCCAACCCTGGAAATTACACCCAGCAGCACCAACTTTATTTACTTGCGGATTAAAACCGATGACTCTCAATTATCAACCACCGTTTTAACAAATCTCAACCAAAAACTGAGAAATCAAGGGACTCTGATTAGACTTTTACCCAATGGCTTAAGAATCACCATCGGTACACCCGCAGAAAACACCCGCACCCTGGAGCGAATACAAGCATTATTGTAAAAGTAGCAACTAATTACCACTCATTTATTTTTGGTATCAATGCCTACACGACGAACAATCGTTACAGTTTGTGTTAACACACCTACTAACATTGCAAAAGCCTCATCTGGGATACAAGCCACTATTTCAGACGGGAAAAATACCTCAAACTGATCAAGAATCTTTTGTACTCGTTCTTTAGCAATCGGACTCTCCGTAATTTGTTTAATTAAACGTATCCATTGTCGCCTAAGCAAATAAGCTTTCTGACGATCTTCATGGGATTCAGGAGTCAACAAAGAAAGATTGCCTATGGGTAAAATCCCTTGGCAATCACTATCATGATCTCCACCAATCGCTGCTCCAGGTCCGGCAAACTCCGCATGATATTCTTTAAAAAGTATTAACCCATTCCTTCTCCGACTATTAACCATAAAAACCTTGCCACCATGAATTAGTGTGAGGAGATTAGAGCCATTAAATTGCCCATTTCCATCTGGCATGATAATTTGGTTAATAACACTGTTTTGAATGTGATAGTTTGATATAAGTAGGTGAACACAATAAAAACAAACTGTGTAAAGAAATGTAAAATCGCCTAAACCCTCTTCACTCTTGCCTCTTGCCTCTTGCCTTTTGCCTTGCCATAACGACAATTTTCAACGCCAACCTACTTACTGTTCTCTGATATTACTTGAACAGTATCATTTATTTCAGAAATAAACACGCACTTTTAGTTATTTTAATTATCCTATTCTATGGGATTAATGCTGGATTTCAATCAATCCAGAGTCAATACTCCTCGGTTAAGCCTAAAAAGTCATTATCCGGTAGGTTGGGTTGTGGAACGTATCCCTGACGGGAGGCGTATCCCTGCGAACTGCTTGCAGCAGCGCTTCGCTATCGCCGGAGGCATCAGCCATAACCCAACATTATCAAGGATTTGGTTGGGTTTTGCTGTCGCTCAACCCAACCTACATTTCCTTAACTTTACTTTCCGTTACTTAGAGGGTGTTTGAAAAAGTTGTCTGTGAGGGCTAGAAGTATGGCTAACGCCACGCTACGCTATCAGGAGGTAGGGGCGCATGGCTTGCGCCCATTCAGGAGTATGGCTAACGCCACGCTGCGCTATCAGAAGGTAGGGGCGCAGGGCCTGCGCCCATTCGGGAGTATGGCTAACGCCACACTACGCTATCAGGAGGATTTAGAAGAAGTTATAAGTAATATCAAGTCTGGAAAATTGAGCGATTTTTGATGCTATGACATATTTTTCTTGCACCTCATTTACCTTTTATACAGATGAAACTCTTCATGTGTCTGGGTTGTAGGTTTATATTATATGGCTAACGCCACGCTACGCTATCAGCAAACCCTACTTAGGCACTTTCATGAAATCCAAAATGTGACTTTCTTCTGCCTTCCTTCTCTCCGACTTCTCCTATATACGTTTATGCAGTAATATCTCACGTGAGCGATTAAGGAAAAGCGCATCCCAGGGAGATTCAACCTTATGTACGCGATATGCCAACTTAAAATAAAGCTGACGGGCATGATGATTATGTTCTAAAACGTGGAGATATAAATCTTGAAATCCCCATTCCTGGGAAATTTGCTCACAGCGAATCAATAAACTAGAGCCTACACCCAGTCTACGGCAACCCGGATCAACAGCTAAATTAGATATATAAGGGAAACCCGGATTTACACCAATCCAAGGATAATTACCCCTAACACTCATTTCTATAGTTCCCATAATTTTCTGATTTTCAGTGGCAGTATCAACAGCAACTAAACAAATATGATGGGGTGTGGGAGAATTGATCCGATGCCTTAGATCCTCATAAATACCTATACGAAACAAAGGGAAAGCCCAACTCCACAAACCCTCTTGGGAGTGGAAGCTTTCAGCCACAATTTGGGCAATACTTATTAGATCATCAGGCGTAGCTACGCGAATTTGGAGTTTTCCAATAGTTAGAGTCGCAGTTTCTCGGTTTACTGGGGGTTGGGTAGGGTTAAAAAACCAGGATTTCAAAGCTAGTTAGGGATTAATTTGATTGATTGCAGGAATAAGGTTGAAAGCCTTTTGGTGGCTGTTAATCCACAATATACTAGCCACTCAGCGGCTTGGCTCCCTGAGAGAGTGAAGGTTCATTACATAATTTCAGTTTTTTCTGTTCACCTACCTAGTTAGGATAACTTATTAATAACGTAGTAAAATCTATCTAAACTAGATATTTTAGCGGATGAGAGCTAAAAATTTTCCTAATTGAGAACTGGAGAGGCTGATAAGATAAATACTGAGTAGTGGATATGGGAATAATAACCTATAATGATCGCCATGTTCACCACCCTGAAAGTAAGAGACTTCCAATTAAAAAAATATTCGGCTCTTGCGTCTCTTTTATGGTGATTGAGGATTGATTGTTACAAAACCCTTATGGGACAAAGGTTATAAACAATTATCCCCATATTTTTAATGAAATGCTCACACAATGCGGCTGCCAATGATTTTGAACCAGGTTTGTAGTTATTCACTCCCCCCCTCTAAAATTATCGAAATCCTTGATCTCTCTTTAAAGATAGGGGGGAGTGTGAACAGTTACCCAGATTTTCTATAAAAAGAACCGAACTACTAGTAGTCTGTCAACCCGAAAATGACGGGTGAAGGCAAGCAGGGGGAGAAGAGAGGCACCGGGGGCAGGGGAGGGAAGAACAGAAGTTTTTTCCGCTCATTACCCGTCAAAATAAATTTGACGAACTACTAGAATATTCAAGTTTTGAATTAACATGATGCCAACGTTGATCAATAATCATTTAAGCGATAGTTCGATTACATCTCAACCATTGAGACGACATAGTGATCCACCTTGGTTATGGACTGTTGTATGTATTGGTTCTGTCTCTATTCATTTGTTAGTATTTTGGTTAATGCGTTCATCTAATGAATTTCAAGCTTGGTTTCCTCGCTCTAACCAAAGTTCGATTCCCATTGATATTATTGAAATTGCTTCCGAACCAAAATCCACAATTAAACATCAATCAACAACTCCAAAGATTAAACCGCAATCTTCTTTTTCATCTTCACCAAAATCACCACCCACTACACCCAACAATCAAAATGATGGTGAGATAATTTCTAAAATTCATTTAACAGAACAAGATAAAACTCAAAAGCCTGAAGTTAAAAAACCTGAAGTTAGAAAAATTGAAGTTAAAAAGCCTGAAGTTAGAAAAATTGAAGTTGAAAAGCCTGAAGTTAGAAAAATTGAAGTTGAAAAACCTGAACCTGAAAAAACCGAAGTTGAAAAACCACGAGTTAGACAACAATTCTATCCCACAAACCCAATACCAGAAGCAACACCAGAAGCAACACCAATAATTCCAGATAGTGAACTTCCCTGGAATCGTCGTCAAGAAGTGAAACTAGGAAAGGGAACTCTCCTCCGTCAAGATATTCCTACTGATTCCCCAACTCCCACAGCAGAACCTTCCGTAAATCCTAACCGAGAACCAGAAGCGTCCCCAACCACCAATGGAGGGGGTGCTATAGCTACCGTCAGTCCTCTACTCAAAGAAGAAGTTAGTGAATTAATACAACAAAAACAACTCATAACCGATGCTTTACCAGATGTTCTAGCTGAATACAAAGGAAGTACAGAAAAAGATTTAGAGGCTAGTATACTTCCCAGCGATGAGGATCTCAAACCAGCAAATATACTGGCTAGTTTAGTAATTGATAAAAATGGAAAATTTCAACAAGCGATAATCATCACGATTGAACCCGCCGCACTCCGCAGCCAAGCAAATATTTATGAACAAGCACTTAACCAGATATTTGCACAAGAAAGTTTTCTTGCTGCTTATAATCAAGACGGATCAAAACCAGATTTAAGCAATTTATATATTCGTCTCAAAATTAAATCCATAAATTCTCCATAACTACTTGCAATTTTATAAAAGCCATGTTATCTTAATTAAGTCAGAAGCACGCGGGTGTAGTTTAGTGGTAAAACTCCAGCCTTCCAAGCTGATCATGCGGGTTCGATTCCCGCCACCCGCTTCTTGAGAAAAAAATAGTTCGACTGCTCACCTTATGGAGAAATAGGAGGGAATTCTTAGCTGGGAACAGATAAGAAACACTCATTTGCTGAGTTTAGAGATTCAGTCAAGAAAAAGATGTTTTTAAAAGATGCGTAGCACGAAAAAAAACAGTGTCATTATTTCAATCTCATGTTTTTAAACATGAGTTTTTTCTGTTCCCTGTTGCCCGTTCCCTGTTCCCTCTGAATGAATTTTCAATATATAATTGTCATTTTTTTCAAGAATTTATAATAAGTAAAATGTCCGCAAGGGCGGACATTATCAGGGCTTCTGTCACTTTTATTGGCTACAATCATGTCTGAAACATGATGTTTTTATTGTTGATGATGAGAATAAAAAAATCAAGTCTTTCTCAGATATAAACTAGACATAATTAAGAGAGTTATATCTTAAAGGAATCAGGAGAAAGGAAGAAAGAAGAAGGATATTATTATGTTTAATAGAAAAAACATCATTCCTGAGAATTATATCGGCGGGAAGTATAAACCCAAATATTATGATCTTGCTGGATTTGTCGAGTGTGGGAAGAACCAATAATAATGACAGTTCGCATATCCGCTAATGCTGGTTCTAATTCCTTTAGAGTCGTAACCTGGACTTCTTCTCCCTTTCTTCCTAAATTTCGTCCCAACACAACTGGGGTATCAGGTTTGCGGTATTCCATTAAAATCTTTTTCGCGGCGGCTAGTTGCCAAGTGCGTTCTTTTGATACAGGATTATAGAAAGCAATGACAAAATCACTTTTAGCCGCAGCGGTAATTCGTTGAGCGATAATTTCCCAAGGTTTCAAAATGTCAGAGAGAGAAATCACACAGAAATCATGCCCCAAAGGCGCACCAATAGTGGCTGCTGCGGCTTGCATAGCCGAAATACCAGGGGCGACTTGAATATCAATGGTTTGCCATTCTGGTTTATGATATTGCTCTAAAACCTCAAACACTGCCGCCGCCATTGCGTAAATACCGGGGTCGCCAGAAGATACAACTGCTACATATTTTCCCGATGCAGCCAAATCTAGTGCCTGATATGCCCTTTCTGCTTCCACGCGGTTATCTGATTCATGAACACGCTTACCATCTGCAAGATGTCCAATTAAATTAATATAAGTTTTATAACCGACTAAATCCGTCGCTGCTGCCAAAATTTCCTTTACCTGGGGTGACATCCATTGAGATGCACCAGGACCAGTACCAATAATAGCTAATTTGCCTTGGGTTTGTCCAATGGTGTCGAGGTTGATAATTTTCGTGGAAATGGCAACAGCTATATGGGAAAATGGGGATGGTACAATTCGACCATCTGCACCTGTAGCCGCCAAAACTAATTCCGTCAATTCATTGGTGGGTAGAAAGCGGGTAGGAACGCCCAAAGTTGTCGCTATAGAGTGAAGTTGGGAATTATTCGCCAGTTGTAGCGGTGCAAATATTCCTGCCACTGCGGCAGGTGCTAAATTAGATTCTGCGAGGATTTGGTGAATTTGAGTGATTGTATCTGGTTCTGGGCTGGTGAGAGCGTTGCCTTCGGCGAGCAAAGCGATCGCAATTTTCCCAGGATGATAAACTAAACAATTAGGATCAGAATTACCCAAATTTTCAGTAATTTGAATAATTAACTCACCATTTTCATCAATAGGTAAATTACTCTCACTCAACCAAGGCGCTATTCCTTGTAATTTAACCTTTCCCCCAGCCAATAAATCAGCAATAAATTTTTTCCCATGTTCTGGGTTAGCTAAATGATATCCAGCAGGAGGAGATAACAAAGCAGTGTGAAAACGGATATCTCCCGTTGTGGTAATTGCTGGTTGGATATTCAGTGCTGAACCCACTTGACGTGCTAAATCATTTACACCACTTAAACCACCCAAAAGCGGAACAACAGCACTACCATCTTCAGCTACAGCTAAAACTGGCGGTTCTTGTCCTTTGTCAGTTAACAACGGTGCAATTGTTCTAATTAGAATCCCCGCTGCACAAATACCAATTATCGGTGTACCAGCAGCGAATAGTTCTCGTAAAGTTTCGCCAAAATTGGTAAAGCTAATATCAACATCATGAGTGCGATTAACCAAACCATATAATTTCGCACCAGCTAAGACACTAGTAATTCTTCGCCCCACTGTAACGCTATTTTGACTCAAGACCACAACCGCAGGGCATACCCTAATATTCATAAAAATTTTTAATCTTGTAAATCCTTAAATTTTGGGCGTTGCTGAATATACTCTAAACGGCTTAATCGTTTGATTCTATAGGTAGGGGTAAAGCAAAAGCTCATTGGTGTCAACTTAATCTCAAATCCTGATGATATCTCGTTCCCAGTCTCTGACTGGGAATGCTATTACAGAGGCTCTGCCTCTGTTTTCATAGAAGGCAGAGCCTTCTAGAATTCATTCCCATACAGAGTATGGGAACGAGAAAGGGTGAAACTGATATTTTACAAGGCTTTCACGTTAAGTTGACACCAATGAGCTTTTGCTTTACCCCTACACATCTAGCTTTTTTGTTATTTTGTAAAAATTCAAATCTCCGCCGTTTTTAGTATAACTTTAGATAACATCCTGGCTCAGTCAACGACAAAAACTTAGGAATGTGAATTAAGGGACTTCCAATTAAAAGAATACCCAAAAATTTCTTGTGGTGCGGGGCGAATTGCCCGCTAATCATCAAGGACGGGCAGGATGCCCATACCACAAAATTGGGTAATTTATTTTTTGGTGTTCCCTAAATTAAATAAATTGCAAAAGTAGGGTGTGTTAGCGACAGCGTAACGCACCATTCCCAGTTTAAATCAGAATTGCAGATTATTAAATTTGCATTCCTTAATTTGAGGAATAATTGTGATTCGATAACTTGTGTGTACACCGTAGCCTTGTAAAGGGGAAAGGGGGTAACAATGTGATGAAAATTACGGGATACCACTTTTCAAACATCCTCTTAGGGACTTCCAAATAAAAAAATACTCAACCACCTAACGCAAAAATCTCTCAAACCCTTATTCCTCTGTGTCCTCTGCGCCTCTGTGGTTCGTTAATCAGGATAATTTATTTCTTGGAAGTCCCTTAGAAGAGGGTTAGGGAGAGGTTCACCAGAGGGGTTAAAAATTATTGGTCGAACCCACGTTTATTTAATTAAAAGCATAAGTGCTTATGCACAAAAGATAATTCTTCACCCCGACTTCTAACCCTAACGAAAAGACTTTTTTAACAAACTCTATTTAGTAATTTTACCCATATAACTACCCCAAAGTTGTGCCGCTTGGGCGCTGCTGCCAGAGGTAGGTGAATTATTGTCATTTCCTAGCCAAATGCCGGTGACAAGTTGACGACTAGGAATAAAACCAATAAACCAGAGGTCAACATTATTATTTGTTGTTCCGGTTTTACCTGCTTCGCCTAAACCAATAGCCGCGCTACGACCTGTACCACTAGTAATTACTCCTCGCATCATAGTAGTCATTTGATTGGCAACTGCTGTTTTTAGAACTTGTTTAGAACCATTTGGATCTGTATCGAAGGAGTAAATCACCCGACAGGTTTCAAAATCTTTAAGATCCTTGCAATCACTACTATCACGAATTTTACTAATAGCATGAGGGGGATTCCAGACTCCACGATTACCAATCGCCCCAAATGCGCCAGTCATTTCTAAAACATTAACCACACTTTGACCTAATACCAAACCAGGTACTTCCTCAAGATTTGATTTAACACCCAAACGCTGCGCCATATCTACGACTTTATTCAAACCAATTTCCTTGGCTACCCGCAAAGCAATGGGGTTTTCTGACATTGCCAAACCAGTGGCTATGTCTAAACTACCACCAGCACCAGCCCGACAGGGTTTATAGGTAAAACCTTGCCAAGTTAAAGGACTGCAAGAATAACTTCTGTAGGTCGAAAACCCTTTTTCTATAGCCGCAGCGTAGGCAAAAATTTTAAAGGTAGAACCTGGTTGTCTTTGGGCTTGAACGGTGCGATTAAACTGGCTTTTTTTGTAATCAGTCCCGCCTACCATAGCCACAATACTCCCGGTTTTTGAGTCCAGAGTTACCATTCCTCCTTGGGAAAAGCCAAAATTTGAGCCGGCTTTGGTGACGGAATTTTTTAACTCAGCTTCGGCTTTGGCTTGGATAGTTGGATCAAGTTGGGTTTCGATGATATAGTTACCCTCTCTAGCTGCTGCTGGTCCTAGTCTTGATGTGAGTTCTTGAAAGACGTAATCATAGAAATAGGGGGCAATGGTTTTGGCTTGCCTTTCGCAAACTTTGGGGCTAACTTGAACGGTAGAACGGCGAGCGCGGTTGGCTTCTTCTTGGGTAATTTTGCCCATTTCTAGCAGTCGTTTAATGACTCGATTGCGGTAGTCGGCTGCACCGAGTTTCCGCCGACCACTGCCACAAAAATCGAAGGCATTGGGGGCGGGTAAAATTCCTACTAAGGTGGCTGCTTCTGCTAGGGTTAATTCTTTGGCGGATTTGTTAAAATAATATTTGGCTGCATCTTCAAAGCCGGAGGTGTCTGCACCTAAAAATACCCGATTTAAGTAAGTTAGTAAAATATCGTCTTTGCTGTAAAAGGTTTCTAGTTTGAGGGAGACGACGGCTTCTTTAACTTTCCGTCCTAGAGAGTCTTGACTGCCTACATATTCCCGGAATAAACTTCGAGCTACTTGTTGGGTAACTGTACTTGCTCCCTGTTGAACGTCACCGCTCCGACTGTTGATAAGTACGGCTCGCAATACACCCAAGGGGTCTACGCCAAAGTGCCAATAGTAGCGACTGTCTTCGGAAGCTACGACCGCAGCAGCTAAATAGGGTCCAAAGTCTGATAATTGTTTCAGGTCTACGTGGGCGATATTGCGGGGTTCACGGAGTGGGGTTGAGCCATCACGGGCATAAACAACGACAGGGGCGCGAGTGGCTGTAGGTAGGGGTCTAACGGAAAATTTCAGCCATTCTGCACCTATGGCTAGGGCAATTAAAGCCGTGACACCACCGACTCCATAGGCTGTCCAGGTGGCAGCTTTGATGTACCAAGCTGGTGGGTCTATGTATTGAATACTCACAGCATCAGCTAGATCCTGTGGTCCTAAGTTAATAACATCACCATGACGCAGTTCTAGGGTATTTATCCGCCTTTTGCCAAGATAAATACCGTTGGTGGAGTTTTCATCTTTGATTGTGAAAACGGGGGTGTTTTGGGTGGAATCCCGCGATAATGAGAGGTGAACTGTGCTGACAAGTGGGTTACGGATGACGATATCAGAGGATTTTGAACTCCGTCCTAGTATATAGCGATCGCCTAATAAATCATATTCTTCTTCTTGGTTCCCGCCGACATCATGGACCAATAGTTTTGGTACTTTCGCATTGGGTTTGAGCTTCATGGAAAAGTTGACTCTAGCATGAATGGTGCTGACCGCTTGAGTTACTTGACCAATTATAGTTTTTGGCTTTTGAGGAGGTTGGGGAAAACTCATAAACAATTGCAAGTTAAAAGTTAAAAATTAACGGGAAAGTAGGGGAATTTCCAAAAGAAGAATTAAATTTTTTAATTACTTGGTGTTTTTTTCCATGAGGCAATTAACAAGCAGACTATACCAATACTAATAAAAGAATCAGCCATATTAAACACGGCAAAATTAATTAACCGAAAATCAAGAAAGTCAATGACATACCCTAGTATAAATCTATCAATACCATTGCCCATTGCTCCCCCTAAAATCAAACCATAACCCATTTGCTCCCAAAAACTTAACAATGGTCCAAATAATGCAATGGTTATCAATACCAAACTGACACCTAAAGATAGCCAGCGTAACCATTCTACTTTGTCACTTAATAAACTAAAGGCTGCACCTGTATTAGTAACATAGGTAAAATGAAATATCCCGCTCAACAGTGGTAGTGTTTGTCCTGGGTTAAAGGTCTTCACTACCCAGTATTTTGTCAGTTGGTCTAATAGAAATGCTATCAGAGCGGCAATCCAGAAGAAGCGATTTTTTATACGCATGATAAATTTGTCGGGTGTCAGCTGTCAGTTGTTCTTCTTTGCTACTGACCAATGACCAATGACCAATGACTAATAAAACATTATATGTCGTAGCACATAAGCTACTATGGTAACGGCACAAACAACCACTAGTTGTCCTGGCAGTGCAAAGCAGGAGTATTTAAGAATAGCTTGAATCAGTGATAGATTGTCTGTTCCTCTCCAGGGTAAGATATAACTGATGATTAAATAAGCAATACCGCAGATGTGAACGGTGAATAAGCCACAAAGACAACTAAAAGCTAGAGTTTCTAGCCGAGGTCGAGCTTTAAAGGCTAAATATCCACAAATCCAAGCTCCGGGAATAAATCCCAGTAAATAGCCAAACTGAGATAGTTTAACATAACCGATACCGCCTCCTTCGGCAAATACAGGCAATAAGGTTAATCCCATGACTAAATAGGCAATTTGCGAGAGCGCACCAGCATTTTGACCTCCTAAACAGCCTACCAGTAGGACTGCACCAATTTGATAGCTGACACCTAGTGAAAGGGTTTGAATTCCGTGCTGACTCCAGTTCCAAGGTGAGGTAACACCATAAGCTTCCAGGAAAGTACCACCCATTGTGAGGAGCAAGCCTATCATAGACCATAGCAGTTGATTCGAGGCAGCAAACATTGATTAGGCGCAAGGGTTAATTAACAGTAGGTGCAAGGTCAAGAAGTTTACAATTACACCGTCATTCTCGCAAAGGAGAAAAATGGAAATGATCATGCTTTTTGTCCTCTTTTTCAGGGCTGTCTTTCTCAAGGAGATACTTTTGAAGAAGCGATCGCTAATATAACAGAAATTGTAAAATTATACATTGAAATTCTCCTAAGTAGGGTTTGCTGAATAAGTTGCCTGTGAAGGCAGGGAAAAGGGAACAGGCAAGAGGCAAGAGGCAAGAGGCAAGAGGCAATAGGCAAGAGGCAAGAGGCAAGAGGCAATAGGCAATAGGCAAGAGTAAAGACGTTTTCAGCGATTTTACGTTTCTTTACACAGTTTGGTTTTATTGTGTTCACCTACTTAGGGACTTCCAATTAAAAAAATACCCAAAAATTTCTTGTGGTGCGGGACGAAAAGCCCGCTAATCATCAAGGACGGGCAGGATGCCCATCCCACGAAATTGGGTAATTTATTTTTTGGTGTTCCCTTAATGGATAATCAACCTATCTTTAAGAGGATGTTTGACAAGTTTTCAGTGAATATAATGAAATCCCAGACGCACTGACCCGAACTGGAGGCTTGATCAACTCAAGCCTTTATAAATCAATGGTTTCAGGAGTAAGTTGGGGGAGCAAGAAGCAGAGGAAAAAAAAGATTTTAGTAAATTCAACTCAAATAGGATTGCTCTACTTAAAATCAGTTTCATGAAAAATCATCGCCTGATAGTTGCAATATCTCTATTAACAGTAGTAATTAGTCTATCAGCTTGTGGAGAAACTAACTCAAAGAATCCAATTATAAGTGAGTCTCCTGGTAAAACGACAAATACAACTACTGCCAATTCTCAGAAACTAGATTTAGGAGGTAATGTAGAATTAATAGGCGCGGGTGCTTCTTTTCCTGCACCACTTTATCAAACTTGGTTTACAGAGTTAAACAAAAAATATCCCAATTTAAAAGTTAATTATCAGTCTGTGGGTAGTGGTGCGGGTGTTGAGCAGTTTACCCAAGGAACATTAGACTTTGGTGCTAGTGATGTAGCGATGAAGGATGAAGAAATTAACAAAGTTCCGGCGGAAAAAGGTGTGCTACTATTACCTCTAACTGCTGGTAGTATTGTCCTAGCTTATAATTTGCCAGAAGTTCCTCAACTCCAGTTATCACGAGCAGTTTACACGGATATTTTGTTAGGTAAAATTAAATTTTGGGATGATCCGGCGATCGCTAAAATCAATCCTGATGTAAAATTACCAAAAGAGGAAATCAAAGTTATTTATCGCGCTGATGGTAGTGGAACTACGGGCGTTTTCACCAAACATCTTAGTACCATTAGTCCAGAATGGAAAACTCAGGTAGGTGAAGGTAAAAGTGTAAAATGGCCGACAGGAGTTGGTGCTAAAGGTAATGAAGGTGTCACCGCCCAAATTCAACAAACTCAAGGTTCTATTGGTTATGTAGAATATGGCTATGCTAAGGAAAGTAAACTCAAATTTGCATCTTTAGAAAATAAATCCAACCAGTTTGTTTTAGCTTCTGAAGAATCAGCATCTAAAACTCTAGCATCAGTAACTTTACCAGAAAATCTTCGTGCTTTTATTTCCGATCCTGAAGGTGCAGAATCCTACCCAATAGTAACTTACACTTGGATTCTCGCCTATAAAAAATATGCTGATACCCGCAAAGCTAAAGCAATGGAAGCAACTATTGAGTATGCTTTAACTGATGGACAAAAGATAGCTAGTGAATTAGGATATGTACCTTTACCAGCCAATGTAATTGCTAAAGTCGCAGCAGCGGCTGATCAAATTAGTCCTGATTATCATATTTCTGTTGGTGCTAATTCTCAAAGTAGGAGGTAGGGGCGCAGGGCCTGCGCCCTCTGTCAGGAGTCAGGAGTCAGGAGAATGACTATAAACTTTCCAGAAGATCCATTAACCACGAAAAACCGTTCAGAAATAGATAGAAATCTAGATCGGAGTTTTATTTGCATCACTCGAATTTTTGCCCTAGCGATCGCTGGTATTCTATTATGGATTGCTTTGCAAATTACTACTAGTGCTTTACCAGCTATCCAAAAATTCGGGATTAATTTCTTTTTTACCAGTAGTTGGAACCCTGTTAATAATGAATATGGGGTACTCCCAGCAATTTACGGAACTCTCATCAGTTCTTTAATTGGACTGATTTTAGCCCTCCCTATTGGTGTAGGAACAGCAATTTTATTGAGTGAGAATTTCCTCCCCCCCCAGGTAAATTTAGTCCTGGTATTTTTAGTAGAACTCCTAGCGGCTATTCCCAGTGTTGTTTATGGAGTCTGGGGAATTTTTGTGTTAATCCCTGTGTTAAAAAATTTAGGCACATGGCTATATACTTATCTAGGCTGGTTGCCAATTTTTAGTTCTGCACCCACTGGACCAGGGATGTTACCAGCAGGAGTAATATTAGCAATTATGATTCTGCCAATTATCACGGCTATCTCTCGTGATGCCTTGATTTCTGTGCCTTCAAGTTTGCGTCAAGCCGCTCTAGGAATAGGTGCAACCCGTTGGGAAACCATTTTTCAAGTTATTATCCCTGCTGCCTTTTCTGGCATTGTCAGTGCAGTAATGTTGGCACTTGGGAGGGCAATGGGTGAAACAATGGCTGTGACAATGTTAATAGGTAATGCTAACAATATTCATATCTCTCTCTTAGCACCATCAAATACGATTTCTTCTTTATTGGCAAATCAATTTGCGGAAGCTAATGGGTTACAAGTTGCTGCTTTAATGTATGCAGCTTTAGTTTTATTTATCTTAACAATGATCGTCAATATTCTGGCGGATTTTATTGTCGCAAGAGTACAGCGAATTTAGAATGCATAAGATCCCCGACTTCTAACATCAATTTATAGTTTCTGGACACAATAAATAAAAGAAGTCGGGGATCTGAGGATAAACGCAGATAATTTTGTGTTTTATGAAATTAGTAAAAGTTATATTGGTTAAATTATGAATTCTTTGTTTCCGCAAGGAGGCCTAACTCGTTCTCTTTCGTCTCCTCGAACATTGGTTAATATGGTCATGACTGGATTAGCTTTTGTCTGTGGAGTTTTGGCACTTATTCCTTTATTGGCAGTGCTTTATTATATAGTAATTAGAGGGTTTAGTAGTTTAGACATCCATATTTTTACACAGTTGCCACCTCCTCCCTTTGGTAAAAATGGCGGCTTTGGGAATGCCATTTTGGGAACATTATTAATGGTAGGAATTGCTGCTATAATTAGTGTTCCTGTTGGTGTGTTGGCGGCAATTTATTTAAGTGAGTTTAGTTCTCAAAGAATTGCCAGATGGATACGTTTCGCTACTAATGTTCTCAGTGGAGTTCCCTCGATCATTGCTGGGGTATTTGCCTATGGAATTGTGGTTTTAACCTTGGTAAAGCTGAATTTAGGCTCTTACTCAGCCCTGGGTGGTGGAGTTGCCCTAGCAATTTTGATGTTACCGATTATTGTGCGAACTACAGACGAGGCGTTGCAATTAGTGTCTCAAGATTTACGGCAAGCATCTATTGGACTAGGAAGCACTAATTTGCAAACTGTGATCTTGGTGGTATTACCAACTGCATTACCTGCAATTGTCACTGGTTCTATTTTAGCGATCGCTCGTGCGGCTGGAGAAACTGCACCATTAATATTTACGGCTCTTTTTTCTTCTTTTTGGCCAGATAGTATCCTCAAACCAACTGCTTCTCTAGCAGTTTTAGTATACAACTTTGCCACTTCTCCCTATCAAACTTGGCAATCTTTAGCTTGGGCTGCGTCTTTAATTCTTGTATTCATGGTTTTAATTACTAGTATTATTGCTCGCTGGGTTACTAGAAAAAAAGATTTAATTTAGCTATCACCAAAAAAAACTTTTTCATCAAGCCCGATTTTATGAATACTATCATTAGCACAATTAATGGAACTGAATCGGTTTTACGCACAGAAAACTTAAATATCTATTATGGCAATTTTTTGGCTTTACAAAATGTTTGGTTAGATATTCCTAAAAATCGAGTCACCGCTTTTATCGGTCCTTCCGGTTGTGGTAAAACTACCTTATTGCGATGTTATAATCGGCTAAATGATTTAATTGACTCATTTAGACCCGAAGGTAAAGTTTATTTCTACGACAAAAATATCTATGCACAGAATATTGATCCTGTAGAAGTGCGAAGACGCATTGGTATGGTATTTCAAAAACCCAACCCCTTCCCCAAGTCAATTTATGAAAATATTGCCTTTGGTGCGAGAATCAATGGCTACAGAGGTGATATGAATGAATTGGTGGAACGGAGTTTGCGACAAGCAGCTTTGTGGGATGAAGTCAAGGATAAATTGCGACAAAATGGTTTATCCTTATCCGGTGGACAACAACAGCGTTTATGTATTGCGCGGGCGATCGCTGTGCAACCAGAAGTTATCCTGATGGATGAACCATGTTCTGCCCTTGATCCTATCTCTACTGCACGGATAGAAGAACTAATTCATGAACTCAAAGAACAATATACCATCGTCATTGTCACCCACAATATGCACCAAGCATCACGAGTATCTGATAAAACCGCGTTTTTTAACGTTAAAGCTTCCGAAACAGGTGGACGTAGTGGCTACTTAGTAGAGTACAACTCAACTGAGATGATTTTCAATGATCCTCAACAGGAAGACACCAAAGCTTACATTAACGGTAAATTTGGTTAATTCTTTTATCTAAAATTAACTTAAATTGAGCATCTATGTTAACCTTGTGGCTGTAATCCTTGATTTAAGGTGATTTAGAACTTATTAGATACTAACTTGCTGCCAAACATGATTTTAATAGCAGATTAATTGTGATGAATATAGCTAATTTCCCGTGGCTGACGACGATTATTTTATTTCCCATAGCCGCATCACTACTCCTTCCCATTATCCCAGATAAAGATGGAAAAACCGTGCGCTGGTATTCTCTCATTGTCGGGTTGATAGATTTTGTCCTCATTGTCTGCGCTTTTTATACTGGATACGATTTCTCTAATCCCGATTTGCAACTGGTGGAAAGTTATCCCTGGGTTCCGCAATTGGGCTTAAATTGGTCTTTAGGGGTTGATGGCTTGTCCATGCCCCTGGTTCTCTTAACAGGATTCATTACCACCCTGGCAATCTTAGCAGCTTGGCCTGTAACACTAAAGCCGAAATTGTTTTATTTCCTAATTTTGGCAATGTATGGCGGTCAAATTGCCGTTTTTGCCGTCCAGGATATGCTGTTATTTTTCCTGGTGTGGGAACTGGAACTTGTCCCCATATACTTCCTCCTGTCAATTTGGGGAGGGAAAAAGCGCCAGTATGCAGCGACTAAATTTATTTTGTACACCGCTGGTGGTTCGCTGTTTATTTTGCTGTCTTCCTTGACAATGGGGTTTTATGGCGATACTGTAACCTTCGATATGCGATCGCTCGCCTTAAAAGATTTTGGACTGAATTTACAACTTTTACTCTACGCTGGCTTCCTGATTGCCTACGCTGTCAAGCTGCCCATTATCCCCCTCCATACCTGGCTACCAGATGCTCACGGTGAGGCTACAGCCCCCGTGCATATGTTACTAGCAGGTATTTTGTTAAAAATGGGTGGTTATGCCTTAATTCGCATGAATGCCCAAATGCTACCCGATGCCCATGCTTACGTTGCACCAGTGTTAGTGGTTTTGGGGGTAGTAAATATCATCTACGCTGCCCTAACTTCCTTTGCCCAAAGGAATTTAAAACGGAAAATTGCCTACTCTTCAATTTCCCACATGGGCTTTGTTCTCATTGGGATTGCCTCTTTCACCGACTTGGGTTTAAGTGGCGCAGTTTTACAAATGGTTTCTCACGGCTTAATTGGGGCAAGTTTGTTCTTTTTAGTCGGTGCAACTTACGATCGCACACACACCCTCATGTTAGATGAAATGGGTGGTGTCGGTAAGAAAATGCAAAAGATTTTCGCCATGTTTACAACTTGTTCAATGGCTTCTTTAGCATTACCAGGAATGAGCGGTTTTGTCGCCGAATTAATGGTATTTGTCGGCTTTGCCACCAGTGATGCTTATAACTCGACATTTAAAGTCATTGTCATTTTCTTGATGGCTGTTGGTGTGATTTTAACGCCAATTTATCTCCTTTCAATGTTGCGCGAAATTTTCTACGGACAAGAAAATGAAGAGTTAGTTTCTCATCAGAATTTGATAGATGCTGAACCCCGTGAAGTCTTTATCATTGCTTGTTTGTTGATACCTATTATTGGTATTGGTTTTTATCCCAAATTGCTAACCCAAATGTACGACGCTACAACTGTACAATTAACAGCAAGATTGCGTGATTCTGTACCAACCTTAGCCGCAACCAAAGCAGTACAAAATGTCTCTTTGAGTGCGCCGATAATTGGTAATTAATTTGTAATTACAACTGGGGTGGGTTTGATACCTAAACCCCCTGTGGTTGCCCCAAATACCGGGGTAGGCACGGGGGCGCTACCCCCACATCCAAATGTAAACCAATTAATTTTAATTTTCGCCAGAAATTGACCAAATTATTAATTCACCTTGTTCACCACCAGCGGCTAATAATTGTCCTTGGGGATGCCAAGATAGAGTAGAAAAACCGGCTTCAGTGTCAGTAAAAATCTGTGAAACTTCTTTGTTTTCATTCCACAAACATAGCCAACCGTCAGCACCAGCAGAAGCGAGAATAAAACTTTGGGGTGCAAAAGCGATCGCATTAATGATATCCAGATGATTAGTTAATACTTGCGCCTCCCAGCCTACAGATTCATCTACCGACTTCTCCCATGCTACTATGCCATCAACGCTAGAAACAGCCAAAATGGGCGCATCTGTGGGAGTTTTTATGTCTGACCAAGCTAGATGACGAATTTTCCCTGGAAAACCCCGCATCACCCAAGGATCAGGATGTTCCCATTGTAAAACAGTCAGAGTCCGGTCCATATTTCCAGATGCCAAATACTTACCATCATCAGACCAAGCCATTGCTGTACTGACGGTAGACAGAGGAAGAATAAATGGTTCATCATCCCAATCTTGAGTAGACCAGATTTTTATGCCTTTATATCCATTAATAGCCAAATATTTGCCATCTTTACGCCAATCAATTCCCAAAATAGAGGAATCATTAAAGTTAAGAGTTGTAACAACTTCTAATGTGTCTGCATCCCAAATTTGCACATAACGACCTAAACTAAAAGCTAATTGGTTATCGGTGTGACTCCATGCTAATTGGTCAACCCAAATCGGGGCATTTTCTAAAGTGCTAATTAATTTATTTCCGCACCAAATTTTCACTTTTCCATCTTGTCCACCAATAGCTAAATATTTACCATCGTGGGAAAAAGCCAAACAATTTACCGCTTTATCTGTCGCTGTTTGTAAATTAGTTAATTCGCCATTTTCCCATAAAACAACTTCTCCAGCAGCCGAACTAGCTGCAAGTATTTCACCGTCAGCAGACCAAGCCAAAGCAGTCACATAATCTGCAAGTTTTGTAGAATAATGTTTTGTAAATTCTGGAGATTTATTAATTGTTAAGTTCATAGTTGTGATATTTTATTTTTACAGCAATTCGCCAAACCTGTAGGGGCGAGGAAACCCCGCCTCCATTGTATTACTAACTCATACAAGCAAAAAAGTCTGCTTTTAATTTGGCTTCATCTAAATTTCTACCAATAAATACAAGTTCATTTTTGCGAGTTTCATTGACTTTCCAAGGTCTATCCGCTTTACCATCAAATATCATGTGTACACCTTGGAAAACAAAGCGATTATCTTCATTTTCAATATTTAAAATTCCTTTCATTCTGAAAATATCTAGACCTTGATTTCTGAGTAATTCTGTCATCCAGGCATTTAATTTTTCACCGTTAATTGTCCCTTCTGATACTATCGCTACAGAATAGACGCTTTCATCATGGACGTGAGCATCTTCTCCTAAGAAATTAGGATCAATTTCTAACGCATGATCTAAATCAAATGCTTGCACTCCTAATAAAGCTGACATTGCTAATTCAGAATTATGGGTGCGGTAGATTTTTGCCATTGCATTCATTGAGCGAATGCGAGTTTCTAATTCATCTAAAACTTCCGGTGTTACTAAATCAGTTTTATTCAACAAAATTACATCTGCAAAAGCAATTTGCTCTTGAGCCTCGTCCGCTTCCCAATGTTGCCAAATATGTTTAGAATCAACAACTGTGACTACTGCATCTAATGACAACTGACTTTGTAAATCTTCATCAACAAAAAACGTTTGAATTACAGGTGCAGGATCTGCTAAACCGGTGGTTTCAATGACTAAATGATCAAATTTATCTCGGCGTTTCATTAAATTGCCAATAATGCGAATTAAATCACCGCGAACTGTACAACAAATACAGCCATTATTCATTTCAAAGATTTCTTCATCTGCATCAATTACCAATTGATTATCAATACCTACCTCGCCAAATTCGTTAACAATAACGGCAACTTTTTTACCGTGTTCGTAGGTAAGAATATGATTTAATAATGTAGTTTTACCCGCGCCTAAATAGCCAGTCAAAACGGTTACTGGTACTGAATTGAATGTTTCTGAAATCATCATAGTCTATCCGTTTACTTATTTTAGGAACAGAGTATTAACGCAAGACGGAATGCAAAAGGCGTACAGGGTAAGTTTTACAGTTATCCGCCGTCTTGTAGTGTCCAAATAATAGCTTAGAAGTCACCAAGATTGAATGTCAAGAGAAAAATGTTTGGCTTTCGGTACTTATTATAAGTAATGAGACAGAATTAATTACACAATGTTATTGTGTAAGCGTTGCGTGGCGTTAGCCATATGGAACGAAGTGAAATGAAGCAATCGCCAGGGTTGTGATTGCTTCCCTTCCCTCGCAATGACTGTAAATATTTTTGTCCAATTACTTACTCAACAGGGTTGGGACATGGACTTTTAAGAATTACGAAAAACCTAGATTTGTAGGGGTAAAGCATGAGCTTATTGGTGTCAACTTAACGTAAAACCCATAGCCCGCCTGGGAATAAATTCCCAGTCTCATAGCAGAAGTCATCTGAAGATGACTAAAAATCCCCATAAATCTTTGACTATTAGCCCTGATAGCGTAGCGTAAGCCATAATTCATTTCTGGGCGGGTGTGGAAGCAATGTCAACTTAACGTAAAACCCATAGCCCGCCTGGGAATGAATTCCCAGTCTCATAGCAGAAGTCATCTGAAGATGACTAAAAATCCCCATAAATCTTTGACTATTAGCCCTGATAGCGTAGCGTAAGCCATAATTCATTTCTGGGCGGTTGTGGAAGCAATGTCAACTTAACGTAAAACCCATAGCCCGCCTGGGAATGAATTCCCAGTCTCATAGCAGAAGTCATCTGAAGATGACTAAAAATCCCCATAAATCTTTGACTATTAGCCCTTTTTCTAAAATCGCTAAATCATCTAATAAAATAATTTGATAATCTTGTCCAATCTTATTAGAAATTTCTGTTTGTTTAGGGGAATTAATAGCTAGTAAACCTCTCTTGATTTCAAAATAGGTATACAACTTCAGATAAGTTATTAAATTGTTCTTTGGTTAAGTTTTGCTGAACGATATGATATAAATGTTCAACCATTTCTCTTGGATTAAGTTCTTCTTTAAACAAAGGACGTTCTTCCATTAAAATAGCCACAATTTTCTCAATTCTGTTGATCATGAATTCTTGTTGAAGTTCTGTTGATAACATAATATTTCCTCCAGGGAAATGTAAGAGACTTCCAAATAAAAAAATGTCCCAAAACTGATGCAGAAATTCTCTCTCTGTGTACTCTGTGCCTCTGTGGTTCGTTTCTTAGGATAATTTATTTCTTGGAAGTCTCTAAATGATATTTATGGAGGTTATCTATTGTAGCATTTTTTAGTTTTGTGATGTCTGTTTATTAGTCCAGTGTTAATTTATGAGTAATAGATTGTGTCAGATTTTGAAGTTAATTGTTTAACTATTAAGTTTTGTATATGATGCCGTTTTAGTTTAGTATAATATTGAAGTGGGTAATTTTTACCTTGTAATTACAAATAAAACAATGCCAGCAAAGGATACTTACCATGATGCGGTTAAAAATGCTTTAATTAAGGCTGGTTGGACGATTACCGCTGATCCTTATCCGATTAAGTATGAAGAAATCAGACTTATCGCTGATTTAGCTGGTGAAAAAACGATTGCTGCTACAAAAGAGAGTGAACAAATTGTTATTGAAGTTAAAAGTTTTTTGAGTCGTTCTCCCATGGGTGAATTTGAAACAGCTTTAGGTCAATATCTGATTTATCAAACTTTTCTTTTGGCTACTCATCCTGAGTATAAAGTATTTTTAGCAATCGGTAAAAATATTTATGAAAAGTTTTTTGAACAAGTTGCTATTCAACTGATTTTACAAAAATATCAAGTTTCACTATTAGTTATTGATATTAATCAAGAAGAGGTGATCAAATGGACAAGCTAACTCATTATCAAAACTTAATCAAACAAATTTTAACTGAATATGAAAAAATCTCATCACAAGTAATTGATCCTGATATAGATGAGGTGTTAATGTTTGATGATCAAAGAAGTCAATATCTTTGGTTTAATATTGGTTGGAAAAATGATAAACGAGTAAAAACAATTTCTGTTTATATTCGCATTAAAAATGAGAAAATTTACATTGAGGAAGATTGGACTGAAGAGGGAATAGCTACGGATTTATTAAGAGAAGGTGTACCGAAAGAAGATATTGTTTTAGCTTTTTATGATCCAGAAACTCGCAAATTAACTGAGTTTGCTTTTGCTTAATTCTCTGTTTAAAATGATGCGATACCTAATTATCTCATTAATGCTTGAAAACTAGCTTGAATAAAATGCTTATCAAAAGTTAAAGCTTGAGTAACTTTATTTTGTTTCATTACCACAAAAGAAACACAATCAACTAACCCCCAGGACTTATCTTGATGTTGTTTGTATAAATTTAATGCTTCCTCAAATAATTCAGGATTTAACCGGATAACTTCTATATCATCAGAATTTAAAAAAGTTTCCATTAATTCAACTGCTTCACTTTTATAATTACTTGATAAAGCATTACCAACTTCTAATAAAATTGCATCAGTGGTTATCAAAGGATAATTTTCAAATTTTTGAGCTAATTCTAAAGCCCTTTGATGATATTGATCCCGTTTGTTTATTAAATCTACAATAAACAGCGTATCAACAAAAATTTTATCCCTCACTTACATCTCTCCCTAAACTAACACTAACTTGAATCGAGAAATCTTCAGGAGCATCAATTTTAATCTTTCGTAATTTGGAAATTAAACTAGGTTTTTTAACAGCATTTTCTGCATCGCTTAACTGTTCAATAATCCCATAAACTTGATTAAGTTGTTCTTCTGTTAAATTTTTGAGTTTCTCTTGAATCATTTGTTTTGTAATCATAGTAACTTACCTAAAATAACTATTCTTAAGCACAATTATAGCAAATGACTCTTGAAATTTTCTGGTTTTGTACATAGTAGTATTTTTTAGTTGTGTGATGTTTGTTCATTACTCCAGTGTTAATTTCTAAGTAATAGATTGTGTCAGATAACGAGATAAATTTTCTCGTTTTTAGGATTAGGTTGCTAATTTTGCTATGATTGATGTATTGTAGACTATATGTCACAGCAAACATTCATGTCAATTATCGAATGCAAGGAACACAAATTTCTTTTTTTCCTAACGAGGATGAGCATAATCCTAGCCAAAAGCAAAAGAAGCCGAAATTAGGACGTTATGAGCGTATTCAGCGCGAACTAGATGAAGATAAATCTGATCCATATAAGATATTTACTGATGTTAGTTCCCCACCCAGTCCATTATCTAAATATACTTTTGTGGATCTGTTTTGTGGTGCTGGGGGAATCACACAAGGTTTATTTCAAGCTGGATTCACACCATTGGCTAGTGTAGAAATTAGTCCAATTGCTTCTGCTACGCACAAAAAAAATTTCCCACAATGTCATCATTTCTGTGGAGATATTGAACAATTTTCTTCCCAAAATTGGCTGCAACAAATAAGCTCACCTGATGTAAATGTTGTTGTTGGTGGTCCACCATGTCAAGGATTTTCAGTAGCCGGAAAACGTGATCCCAAAGATCCTCGAAATAGGTTATTTTATGAATTCGTGCGTGTTGTTTCCGAAATACGCCCTTGGTATGTAGTGATGGAAAATGTACCAGGTATTTTGACAATTCAAAACGGGGATGTAAAGACAGCAATTATTGAAGCTTTTGAGTCTATTGGTTATCCTCATATTTCTGTGGCAATTCTGGAATCTGCGGCTTATGGAGTCCCACAAATTCGACCAAGAGCTATTTTTATCGCTAATAGATTTGGAATGCCAAATCCTTATCCTCAAGCGCAATTAAACCAAGAAGAATACAAACCTATTGAATCAGCAATTTCTGATTTACCAGAATACACTCGAATATCGGAAATTAATCACGAATGGACCAAACATTCACAGGAGTATATGGAACGTCTTGCTCAAGTTCCTCCTGGTGGTTCTTTATATACAAAATATGTTGATGCTTTCAAACGACAATATCCTGGTAAACCAAGTATGACTGTGAAAGAAAATCATGGTGGTACACATATTCATCCATATTTAAATCGCGTGATTTCCGCTAGGGAAATGGCCAGATTACAAACATTTCCCGATTCGTTTATTTTTGAAGGTAGTATGAAAAAAGCGATGTGGCAAATTGGCAATGCTGTACCACCACGTTTAGCAGAGTGTATTGGTTATGCACTGATTCCTTACTTAAATGATATTGCAATTAACATAAGACAATCTGCTAATTTACCTCATTTTGATCAACCTGAGATAGTTTTTGGTTAAGTGCATTACGCCAAGTTTCAAAATCATACCAACCACAACCAATACAACCTTCCTCAGCTTCATCACCTCGCTGATGTTGGGAAGGCCAATTTTCACCTGATTTATACCAGAATTTAATACCAAAAGGTGTACCGCGTTTACCAGTTTTTATACAACGTTCACAACTTCTCGATTTTAAAAGATTATGATTTCCAGACGCATCTTTCTTGAGTAATTGAAACTTTTTCCTAATTTCGGTTTCACTCATAGAAGTTAAATGTGGAGCTTCACTTTTTCCCCAACGTTCCATTGGAAACCTATGGTCAATAACTAGCTCATGCTTCTCTCTTTGTCTCTGTTCTATTACATCTGTATATGAATAAGCCTGGAGAATTCTTTGAACTAAAGAAGCTGGTATATTAGAAGCTGAATTAGCCGATTTTATCTCTCCTGTCCAGCAATCTCCTAAACGTATTTGTTGACAAGTTGGACAAAAATTCTTTTGTGTTTCAATGACAAGACCAGGACGACTTCTTGTCCCGCGTTGTAATCCCTGAATACCTCCACCACCGGCATACTGAGTTGATCCTACGTTTTTGCCTTCGCACTCTCTACAATGCCATTTTTGATCTGATAAAAGGTTAAAGACTTGTAATTGAGTTGCTCCTTGTCTAAATTGGGCTTTAATTGTCTCGACTAAATTTTGTTGGTTTGTCACTGTATTCTATCGGCTTCAATTTCCAGATTTTTGAGCAGAACGGAAACACTAATACCTAAGCCATCTGCAAGACTTACAAGAGCAGTGAGGGAAGGATTTCTAACTCCACGTTCCACACCGGAAATGTATGTACGATCTAAGTTAGCGCGTAGTCCTAACTCCTCTTGTGAAATTCCTAACTCTGTTCGGCGTTGTCTGACTAGATAACCTAAAGCATAAAGAGTCTTTTGTTTTGATTCATCCATCTGCTGATTTTGAGCTTTTATGGACTATCAGTCTACGGACTATGTGTCACATTATTTGAAATTTATTATTTATTATTGACATCTAAGAGGTTGTTTGAAAAGTTTTAGGTTGTGATTTTAGGCACTTACAGATCCCCCCTTAGCAAGGGGGGAACTAGAGTCAAAGTCCCCCTTTTCAAGGGGGATTTAGGGGGATCTAAAAATATTTGATACACCATGAGGGACTTTTCAAACACGCTCTAATGCTATGTCTAAAAATTCATGCAATTCTTAACTAAATAATCCGTTGGTTTCGGCGATAAATAAAATCTGTTAAGTTATAATTAATCTAAACTTGGTTCAACACAACAGGAGGATCTCAATGAGCCTAGTCATTTCCGAAGATATTGTCCAAGCCAGTGGATTATCAGAAAAAGAATTAGTTTTAGAATTGATTATTCTATTATTTCAAAGGAAAAAGATTAGTATCGGTAAAGCATCCCAACTGGCTAAAATGCCTTTACTACAATTTCAAAATGAATTAGCTATGAGAAACATTAATATTCATTATGATGAAACTGATTTAGAGGTTGATTTAAAAAACTTGGGAATTATCTAAAATTTATGATCATAGTTAGCAATACTTCACCTATTACTAATCTATCAGCTATAGGAAAAATCCAATTATTAGAACAACTTTATGGAGAAATTATCATATCATCAGCAGTTTTTCAAGAATTAACACAATGGGGAGATTCAATACCAGGAGCAAAAGAAGTCAAAACTTATGACTGGATTATTGTAAAACCTGTTAATAATGTTAGTTTAGTACAATCTTTAAAAAGCAAATTGGATGAAGGAGAATCTTCGGTAATAGCTTTAGCATTAGAGTTAAATGCAGATTGGCTAATTATAGATGAACAATTAGGCAGACAAACAGCAACAGAATATAACTTAAAGATAACAGGTATTTTAGGAATTTTAATTGAGGCAAAACGTCAGAAATTAATTCCATTAGTTAAACCTATTCTTGATGATTTAATCAATACAGCTAAATTTTGGGTTAGTCCCTCTCTTTATAATCGTATTTTATCAATTGTTGGTGAATGATAATAGGTAACAGGTAAAAACCAATTACCCATTACCAATTTGGGGTCTAGCCGGGATACGCGCAAAATGGGACACGATGCAAAGATTTGTAAAGATGCTTGCAATATGCAACGTTTTATGGTTAAGAAATAGGAAACCTTATTTTTCTGAGGCAGAGTACAATACATACTCTCCTTAAATAATTTAAATAAGATTATTAAGTGAAAAATATATACTTGCTCTTGTTTAGTCTTGAGAAAATCATTCTAGTATTTGACTAGAGTATTAAAAGCAAGTTGTGCGATTTCCTCTGCTCGTGATGATGTAACTTTTTGATAACGCAATGTCGTTTGTAT
>NZ_LJOU01000030.1:0-52715 GCF_001672085.1 Anabaena sp. AL93
AGTGGGGGGAGTGGGGGAAAAATAACACAACCGACAACTGACAACTGACCACTAACTAATTCCAATCCTGCTCATCCTTTTTGCCACGACTTTTGTAAACTCCGCCTGTATCATGGATTTGACGGGTTTTGGCAAATAGTTCAGCTTCAGTTAAACCCCAGCGTTGCAAAACTTTATCTAAGTTGCTTTGAATGTCTCGCGCTCCTGGGAAACCTTGATAGCGAATTTTTAGTCTAGCTAATTCCGATAAATTGTAGTCCGTTGCGTCTTGAGCGAGTAAGATATCAATAAGGGGGCGATCGCGGTTGTAGAGTGGATGTTGTTGGTCTTTACCACCGAGAATTTCTGTCATCATCAATACCTGTACGAAGTTAGCAATCCATCAACAACTCAAGATGAAAAATCTCGACCATTGCTAATTATCCACCATTATCTACTGAATGACGGCAACTACGCCTTGTCACTTACGGCTCTCACTACTGCCATTCAGCTTAAAATAAAGATACATTATCTTTAAGAAAATACAAGAAACTTTAGATGAGGGTGAACTTATATCTCACCCAAAGTCCAAGCAGCACGAGGGAAAGAACCCGCTATGTTTGAACACTTCACTTCCGAAGCCATTAGGGTAATCATGTTAGCTCAGGAGGAAGCACGACGACTGGGACACAATTTTGTAGGAACAGAACAAATTCTCCTGGGTTTAATGGGAGAAGGAACAGGTGTTGCTGCTAAAGTGTTGGCTGAGTTGGGTGTTACCCTGAAAGAATCCCGTCGGGAAGTAGAAAAAATAATTGGCCGGGGTTCTGGGTTTGTCCCACCGGAAATTCCTTTTACCCCGAAAGTAAAAAGCCTGTTTGAGCAATCTTTCCGAGAAGCTCACGGTCTTGGACATAATTACATAAACACTGAACACTTATTATTAGGTTTAACGGAGGCTGGTGAAGGAGTCGCCGCCAAAGTATTACAAAATCTAGGAGTGGATTTACCAGTTATTCGTTCGGCTGTGATGAGCCGATTGGGTGAAGATACAGCGGTTGTCACTGGTGGTAGAAGTAATTCCCAGCGCAATCAAAATTTATCCATAGAGGAGTTTGGCAGAAACCTCACCAAACTGGCTCAGGAGGGCAGACTAGACCCAGTAGTCGGTCGCCAGCCGGAAATTGAAAGAACGGTGCAAATTCTCGGTCGGAGAACCAAAAATAACCCGGTTTTAATTGGTGAGCCGGGTGTTGGGAAAACAGCGATCGCTGAAGGTCTAGCGCAACGCATTGTCAATCAAGACGTTCCCGAAATTTTACTTGATAAACAAGTAATTAGTTTGGATATGGGGTCTGTAGTGGCGGGAACTCGCTTCCGGGGTGAATTTGAGGAACGCCTCAAAAAAATCATGGAGGAAGTCCGCACCGCAGGAAATATCATCTTAGTGATTGATGAAATTCATACCTTAGTCGGTGCAGGTGGCACAGAAGGCGGTTTAGATGCAGCTAATATCCTCAAACCGGCTCTAGCCCGGGGAGAACTCCAGTGTATTGGTGCGACCACATTAGATGAATATCGTCAACACATCGAACGGGATGCGGCTCTGGAGCGGCGGTTTCAGCCAATTTTGGTAGGAGAACCATCAGTAGCAGAAACTATTGATATTCTCTATGGTTTACGCGGTGCTTACGAACAACATCATAGAGTTAATATTACTGATGAAGCGGTAATTGCCGCGGCTGAATTGGCAGATCGTTATATTAGCGATCGCTTTCTACCGGACAAAGCCATTGACTTAATTGATGAAGCTGGTTCTCGTGTCCGTTTGCGTCACTCCCACATTGCCAAAAACAAGGAACTCAAACGAGAATTAACCACCGCCACCAAAGCCAAATCGGAAGCCATCAGAACTCAAGATTTTGGCAAAGCTGGTAAATTGCGGATACAAGAATTAGAACTGCAAGCCAGACTTGATGTAGAAGAAAATCAAGAAACCGTTAACTCTCCCCTCGTCAACGAAGAAGACATTGCCCAAATTGTCGCTTCTTGGACAGGTGTTCCCGTCAACAAACTGACTGAATCTGAATCAGAGTTACTTTTACATCTTGAAGACACCTTACATACAAGGCTCATCGGTCAAGAACAAGCAGTTACAGCAGTTTCCCGCGCTATTCGTCGCGCCCGTGTCGGCTTAAAAAGTCCTAATCGTCCCATTGCCAGTTTTATCTTCTCCGGACCAACCGGTGTCGGTAAAACCGAATTAGCCAAAGCCTTAGCTGCTTACTTCTTCGGTTCAGAAGAATCAATGGTGCGTTTAGATATGTCCGAATATATGGAAAGCCACAACGTTTCCAAGTTGATTGGTTCACCTCCAGGTTATGTAGGATACGACGAAGGCGGACAATTAACGGAAGCTGTGCGGCGCAAACCCTATACAGTGCTACTATTCGACGAAATCGAAAAAGCGCATCCCGATGTATTCAATATGCTGCTGCAAATCTTGGATGACGGTCATCTTACGGATGCGAAAGGTCGGAAGGTAGACTTCAAGAACACATTAATTATCTTGACTTCTAATATCGGTTCTAAGGTAATTGAAAAAGGTGGTAGCAGCTTAGGGTTTGAGTTTGATAATGCAGCAGATGCTAGTTATCATCGCATTCGTAACTTAGTTAACGAAGAACTCAAAGCTTATTTCCGTCCCGAATTCCTCAACCGTGTTGATGATATTATCGTCTTCACTCAACTCAACAAAGATGAAGTCAAGCAAATTGCTGAAATCATGCTGCGTGATGTTGGTAGTCGTCTCAAGGATAAAGACATCGCTTTAGAGGTGACAGAAGCTTTTAAAGAGAAAGTTGTCCAGGAAGGCTATGATCCTAGCTACGGTGCTAGACCATTACGCCGTGCTATTATGCGTCTCTTGGAAGATTCTTTGGTTGAAGCGATCTTATCTGGGGAAATTGCAGATGGAGATAAGGCTATTGTTGATGTAGACGATGATGGACAGGTAAAAGTCAGAAAATCGGAAACCCGTGAGTTGTTATTAACTAACGTTGGTTAATTACGGATTTCTACAATATTGGTAATTTATTTGGTGGGTGACTTTATGGTTAACCCACCTTTTTTTATGGGTTTTTTATAGAAGAATATGGATAAATGAACCACGAAGAGCGCGGAGGAAGAAGGAAGATATACTCAAGATGGCTTAATTATGTGGGTTCTATAGGTATGGGTAAGGAAAAAGCTCATTGGTTTCAACTTAAGCTACAGATAGCTTATTTGTTTGGCTGACCGACCCATCTGGAACTGAAGTTCCAGGCTAATAGCTAAAGTTTACTAAAGTAAACTAAACAAGTTCAAAAATTTCTGGGTTATTTAGTCATCTTCAGATGACTTCTGCTATAAGACTGGGAATTCATTCCCAGTCGGACTATGGGTTTTACAGGAATATCCGGTAAGCTGGCTGACAGACCCACTCTCCCCGATGCGGGGAGAGGCTTTGAAACCCACATTCCCAGCCTTCGGCACGCTGCGCTAACGTAGGGAAGGGGGGAAGGGGGGTTAGGTTTCTGGAGATTATCGGTTTCATCTAATACTTTTCAAACACCCTCTTAGAGGTATGTTAGAGGAATTTTTACAGTAAAAGTTGTTCCTACTCCAACTTTACTTTCCACCAAAATTTCTCCCTGGTGTCTTTCTACACACTTCTTAACAATTGGTAATCCTAACCCAGTGCCGACAATACCTTCAACATTTTGAGATCGAAAAAAAGGTTCATAAAGCCTAGCCTGTTCCGCTGAAGAAATGCCTATACCTTCATCTATCACCTGAAAGATAGTAGTATCTGGTTGAGAATTTAAAACCAAGGATATACTACCTCCAGATGACGAATATTTGATGGCATTTAAAAGCAAATTACTAAGAATAGAGTACAACAATTTTTCATCTAGATTAGCACGAAAAGATTGACCATGCTTGATAAACTTTATAATATGATTTGTGTGACTAAACATCACATCTTCCAGCAGATTCAAACAAAAGTTTTCCACATTGATTAATTGAGGTTTATAATCTAGTTCACCTGCTTCGGCTCTAGTCAAAGTTAATATATCTGTTAATAAGTGATTGATCAACTTTGCTGAAGACTGAATGCGATCAAGATTTTTTAATTCCTTTTTATCCACCAAATCCAGCAGAATTTCCCGTAATAACTGAGATGAAAGCAATATTACACTTAAAGGTGTACGAAATTCATGGGAAATCATAGAAAATAGCTGAACCTTTAATTCACCAATTTTTTTTTCTTGAGCAAGGGAAGCTTCCAAGGATTTAATCTGTTCTTGTTTTACTCCTTGACGCTCGATGATAAAACATAAACTGCAAATCACAACCAGGCTTAAAATAGTTCCTATTATTTCCATGATTATTCGTAAGTGAATACTCTGTTGCGACTGCTTGAGAGAACTTTCTAGGAAACCTTGTTCTTCAGTTTGAATATTTACAATGATAGGTATAATTTTTTCTCTTAAATTAACACTGATTTCTGTAATATTAGTTTGCTGTTGTAATGCAGTTCTATCTTGTTGATAAAGTTGTATTGATTCTTCTAAAAGAGATAATCTTTGATTAACCAATGATTTTAAACTGGCAAATCTCTGTTTTTGATTGATATTATTATGGATTTGAGTTTCTAATAAACTGACCTTAGTTTTTATATTATTTATGGCATTTTCATAACGCTCTAAATCTTGTCTACTTCCCAAAAATATATACCCTCTTCGTGCTGATTCAGCTACTGTCATAGCCGCATATAAATCAGTCAAAGTATTGAGAGTTTGATAAGTATGCTGAACTTGATTAGCATTTTCCTTAATTTCGGTAGTGTTATTAAATGAAGCGAAGGTAACTAGCACCATTAGCGATATAGCTAAAGAAACTCCAGCCGCAATCCATTTTTCTGAAAAATACGATTTCATAAATTATCCATTTATTTATTTATCAAGTCAATTTAAGTTAATATTTCCCTCATTACCTCTAGTTGAATAAGGGATAAATTATGCGAATTCTGATAGTTGAAGATGATACTCAACTGGCAGAAGCACTTACAGAAGCTTTGACCGGAAGACAGTATGTAGTTGATGTTGCTAAAGATGGAGAAGCAGCTTGGCACGCAACGGAGTCAATGAAATATGATTTAGTAGTGCTAGATGTAACTTTGCCAAAGCTAGATGGAATCAAGTTTTGTCAACGGTTACGGAATACTAGCACGAACAATCCAGCATACAGAAACTCGACAACACCAGTATTAATGTTAACAGCCCGTGATACTGTAGCTGATAAAATTACTGGTTTAGATGCCGGTGCAGATGATTATGTCGCAAAACCATTTGATCTAGAAGAATTAATGGCTCGCATACGTGCTTTACTTAGACGAGGTGGTGCTGCCAGTACAATCAGTTTATCTTGGGGAAAGTTAGCCTTAAATCCTAGCACTTACGAGACAACTTATGACGGTCATCTTATCTCCTTAACTCCTAAAGAGTATGCAATTTTGGAATTGCTAGTTGCAAATGGTAGAAGGGTTTTGAGCCGCTCTAGTATTATTGAGCAAGTTTGGTCTGTTGATGACTCTCCGGTAGAGGAAACCGTAAGGTCTCATATTAAGTCTCTTCGGCAAAAATTAAGACTCTTAGGTGCATCTGAAACTTTGGTTGAAACAGTTCATGGTTTGGGATATCGTCTCAACTAATACAAATTATTTGTGAATTTGCGCTTAATATTACCAATAATAGATAGGATTCATAAGATTTTCAATTTCCAGAATGGTTGATTTATAGAAAAATAGGCTCACCATCATCATACAGACCTCTATAAGATTTTATCTACACAAATTCTGCACAAATTCTGCACGCTAACTGCATATAGAGGTTGTATTCTGATAGTGAAGATAATTTTTAACCCAATAAAGAGTTTATCAATGGAATGGAAAGATCTATATTTTGGCTGGTTAATTGAATTAATACCTTTATCACAAGGTTATATATTCAAATGCTGGATGTCTAATGAAGAAATAGGGATTAGCAATAACCATATTTATCCTAGTTTATCTCAGGCAATGATGGCAGCTAGGACAAGAGCAAAAATCGAATCTGTTAGGTTAGTGCTGATTAGTTTCTTAAATGAATACCACGACAACCACAACTTAACTACGCAAGAATATAAGGATCTAAAAAATTCAATTTCTGAATTCGCTACTGTTGCTAGTCAATTAAAAATGCAGGACTATTAAACTAAGGCGATGAATCAGAAAATTATTGATTATTAAGAGAAGCGAAACAACGCTTTACCACCTATCTTCAAATAATAATCAATTCTTAAAAGATTTTAGTAGTTATGCAGGGTGCATAGCTTAAATCAATTTTTTTTGCATCAAAGAGAGAGAGTAGAAAATGTTAACAAACATTATGTATAGACTTGGACGTGGAAGTGGTAGGCTAGTTATCATTAATTTTTGCATCTGTTGACAGATACAAAATCGGCATAGTAAATAAACCCCAAGCCAAACCAGTAATCAAACCAAAAGGTGTAACAATATAATTATCAAAATCCCACAAACCAAAAATCTGCGCTGCTAATTCCAACGGATAAGCCATCATCAATATACTAGCAAAAGCCGCACCAGTCCAACCATATTGACTTAACCAAAAAATGCCTTTGCCATTAGTTACCGCATACAAAATTCGAGTAATTAATAACCCTGTCACTGTGCCATAGCAGCGCATACAAACTGCCATAATAAAAGGTGGTGCTAACTCCAAACCCATAGTAGGCTGCGGACATACATGATTACCCATAAAGTAAATAATGTCCGCAATCCCCGGAAGCACAAACACACCAGACCCAGCCAAAAAAGGAGCAAGAGGGGGACCAAAAACCATACCAGCTAATAGGAAATCAGCCAAAAAACTTACCCAATTAAGTTTAAACTGTAAATTCCCGGATAAAATTGCCCTTTGCATCTTTTCTCTGTATCCTCTGTGCCTGGAGTGGTTTGTTTATTTAATTATAAATCATAAATCATCATCTGGATTTATACCCATTGCTCGTAAACGTTCGGCTAATTGTGCAGCCTTTCGTTCTGCTTGTTCAGCCCTTTGTTGTTGTTGTTCAGCCCTTAATTTTTGTAATTGGGCTTCTTCTTGACCTACCAATAACAAATTACCATCTAAATCCCACCAGCGCAGCCAAAGTTGTTCAGGATTATTTAAGTAACTTCCTTGCCATAGTCCCAATTCTACACCTAATGGCGCAATAGGATAATGTCCACGTTCGTTAGGCTGGATTTTTTGGTAAGAAAAATCTACCAAGTGATAAACCTCTAATTTATCATTATTAACTTCATAGATGGCATAATAGGGAACACGGATAATACGTTCATATACCCAGAATTTACCAGGTTTTTCACCTCCCTGTAAACCCGCTAGAGGGGTTGAATCTCTTTCTTCTTCACCATTACCACTGGCTAATTCTATAACAATTAATGGAGGAATATATTCCCGCCATAAAACATAGGAACGACGAATTTTACCATCTAATCTTGGTGCTACATCAGGGACATAAAACCAATCTGGTGCTACTGTACCTTTTTCTGGTGGTTCAGTTTCGCGCCAATAAATCCCACAATCTTGACCTATACAAAATTGTCCGTCGGGATGTTTTTTTTGTAAAGTTTGAATTATGGAATCTGTGATAATTATGCTTTGGGGATGTTCTTGAAAGTTTTTCACAAACGTACCATCAGACTCTGGTAGTTGAGTATGATCAGGAAACTGCGGTGGTATAGCAATATCAGCCAGGGTTTCACTCATACTATTTAAAAGATTGCAGTTGTTTATTTAGTATTATATAGCGATTATCGGTTAAGTGAGATACAAGAACCCTACCCCCTCCCCACAAGCGAAGCTACGGTGTACACAGAAGTTATCGAATCACCATTATTCCTCAAATTACCCCACCCTAACCCTCCCCTTGTCAAGGGGCTACGGTGTACACACAAGTCGATGTAAACTAGGAATAGAATGAAAGCGAGGAGATAATATCCGCTTTTCAGGTATTACCTTAGATGTACGGTTCTTGCCCTGATCCTGTTTGCCATTACTGGCAGAATCATCTCTGACAAGCGTAACTTTCCGAGAGTCCCCCGGTAGGTTTTTAATGTCTTTGCTGACAAATTTTAAATTAGCTCCTAAGATAATCAACCAGAAATATCCCATGAAGAATCAGTATCAATTGCTTCTAACTTAGCTAATATTTTAGGTTTAATTTTTTCATATTCTTTTTTCAATATATTTTTACTAATCTGAGCATCCGTTGATAAAGTTGAACCCTGACTAGAAACAAGCCACTCTTGCAATCTTTCTCTTTGAGCCGCAGCAATACTTGATTGTAATATATGTGTGCAAGGATGAGGAGTTTCTTTAGTAAAGAATAATAAACGATATTGCCCAGTATTCTGTAGTAACCCCGTGATTTCTTGACCAGAATTAGTTTTGAGATCCAAATAATAAGACAACCATTTAGCCCCATGTTCACGAGTATAAATAACTGTAATCCACAACATGACCGGATGAGGAGAAGAAATAAATAGAAATTGATTGTAGCGAGTACAAACTAAGCGTTTTTGAATTTCTTCTTGGGGTAGCATCACCCATAACGCTGGTAACAAAGTTTTATCGTGGTAAATGGGTTGAATAAAAACAATATTGGCAATTGGTTTATTGTGTGGCCAAGTAACTAACTGCGTGATGTCATGATCAACTGAATATCTCCGTAGTTCGACTTGTGTATTGTGATTGGTAATGGGAATTGCCAGCAGATTGGTTTTTATTGTCTCTGCTGGTGCAGGAACTACAGGGAAGTTGGGGTTAATAATTTCTTGAGCATCTTGATATATAAGAGTATTATTAATAACCGAAGTATCTTTAATGAAATGAGTATTATTAATAACAGGATTATCTTTAGTGGTATTATGCGTGTCCTTTTGCTGTTCTACAGTAGCAAGAATATTAATAATTTCATTGATACTTTGGGGACGTTCACTAGGTTTTTTGCATAAACAATTCATAATTACATCTTCTAATTGGTTGGGTAGGTGCAAATTAGGAGAAATTTCCGCAAAGGAACAGGGTTTTTCAAAAGTGTGCGCTTTATACCATGATCCAAAAGTGTTGGTTGATGCCACCACAGGAATTTTACCAGTCAGCATTTCAAACATCATGATCCCAAAACTGTAGATATCAGAACGACTATCTAGTTCTTTACCTTCAATTTGTTCAGGAGAAGAATAAGCCAAAGTTCCTAAATAAAACTTGGTATGGTCACTATCAGACATGAGTAATTTAGCAATACCAAAGTCTAAAACTTTGACTAATTCTCCAAAACTGGGATCTTGAATCACCATGATATTGCCCGGTTTAATATCACGATGGATGATTGGACAAATTTTTCCATCTACAGGAATACCATCATGAGCGCACTGTAGTCCTAAACCGATTTGCTTGGCTATTCTGAGAAATCTTGGTAAACTTAGGTGTTTTTTGCGAATGATCTGACCTAATGTTTGTCCCTGTAGATATTCCATAACGTAGTATATTTCATCTACCCCATAGTCCATGACTCGGACGATATGGATGCTTTTTTGACCGAGTAAGGCGCAAGTTTTAGCTTCTCGCTCAAATCGTTCTTGCCAAGGCATCCTTTCGTTTTGCATTGATAAAGTTAGAAACTTGACTGCAACAGGGACACCTCCCAGCAACGTATCCTTAGCACGATAGACTCGTCCCATTGCGCCAAAGCCAATTAGCTCTTGTAGTTGGTAACGGTTTCCGAGTAAGCGACCAATGTTGGGGTCTGACATAGAAAATTCGACTCCAATGTTTAACAGTTCAAGGGATAGTTTTGTAGGTTTTGGTGATTAGAAAATAGGTTGAAAACCTGAAAATTAAAACCGAAAATTCATCAATCAAATCGGATTGCTATTAACTAAGTAGGTTAAGTAGGTGAACACAATAAAACCAAACTGTGTAAAGAAACGTAAAATCGCTGAAAATTTCTTTACTCTTGCCTCTTGCCTCTTGCCTCTTGCCTCTTGCCTCTCTGCTCCTTACCGCCTGATACCAAGGACAATTATTTACATCCCACTTACTTAATGTAATTGGCGTTCTAGACTAGCTTCCATTGTGCTATCTAAAAAATGACCAACAAGAATGCCACTAGTTAGATAATATTGATTATCATTAATTCGATGTAGGGTTTCAAAACCACTCTGTCTCTGACGGTGGCGAAGGTCAGTGGAGCTATCTCCGAGTACCCAATAACGCTGAACAATTGTATTTGGACAAATCCAGCCTTCACCTTCTATTTGTCCGAGGTAATTATGTTGAAGCAGAAAAGTATACTGCCGATCTCCTTCATGAAGTCGTCCTTTATACTGGAAAGAAATTTCTGGGCGATCGCTGTTAGGAAAGATTAATTTTGTAGCCATAGAGAACCAATTATCTCGATTCCAAACCACTAATGTTAAACCTTTCAAGGGAATTGGTTGACTATTGCGCTCCAACCAACTACCTTGGATCACCCACCGTCCTGGTTCTAATAAAAAAGTATGTCCCACCTGCTAAATCCCTTGTTTTAATCCAGCACAGTCGAAGTTTAGAAATACTTGCTAACATAGTATTTTGAGAGACAAGAGACTAAATTAGCGATAATTATCGTGAATTTCTCCTAAAAGCATCTCTTGATATGCTCCTGTGACTGCGGGTAAGTTACCAGGAATATTGATGTTTCGCCAGTATGCTAAAACCGCAAAAGCGATCGCTTCTTTAAATGCAGCACTTAAGCCAAACTCATCTGTAGTTGACACTGGAACATTCCCTAACAGCAACTGTAAGCGATTTTTCAAGTAACTATTACGACTGCCACCACCACATAATATTACCTTATGTGGTCTTCTGGGGAGAAAATTATCATAACTATGGACAATAGAAACTGCCGTTAATTCTGTGATAGTTGCTAAAAAATCTGCGGAATTAAGTTGGTAGGGTTGGGCATCCTGTAAACAATCATGTAAGTAGGTAATCCCAAATAACTCCCGTCCAGTAGATTTAGGTGGTGGTAAATGGAAATATTGGTGACTTAGCCATTGTTCCACCAAGGGGTAACAGGGTGTACCACTGGCTGCCCAATCACCATTATTATCATAGCTTTTAGTGCCACTTGTAAAATGCTGGACGGCTAGATCCAATAAACTATTACCTGGACCTGTATCCCAGCCGCGAATTTGCGACAACCAATCATCACTACGGGCGGGAAGATACGTAACATTACCAATACCCCCAATATTTTGAATACAACGTTCTTCCTGGGGATGACTGAGTAAATAGGCATCTACTTTAGGAACAAGGGGCGCACCATGACCATAAGCAGCTATATCTGCTATTCGGAAATTACTGACAGTAGTAATACCTGTTAAATGGGCAATCATCGCTCCCCGTCCCAGTTGGCAGCTATAACCCAGTTCTTCTAGTCCTTGGGGTGGACGATGGTAAACAGTTTGACCATGAGAACCGATAAGAGTGGCTCTGTGATGACCAATTTGAATATGTTGAGCAGCTTGGGCAAAATTATGAGCGATCGCATCATCTATGGCGGCTACATCTGCCATTGACATCGCAGTACCAGCCCCAAGCCCTAGAATATGTTCTCTGAGTTGAGGGGAGTAGGGATAGGTTTCCCCTGCCAGTAATTCCACCTTCAGATCCAAATCTCCACCAGAAATTTCTACTAAAGCGGTATCTATCCCATCTACAGACGTACCACTCATTAAACCAATCACACGAGTCGGTTGCATTGACTCAAATACTTTTATGAATTTGCGATCGTAGTGTAATTGATCCTATTACCCATGTCAAAACAATACTTCTACTATGCTTGAACTTAAAAATCCCTTGTTATGTAAGGCTTGACCATACAACCTATAATGATTGTTCCTTCCTGCTACCTCCTGAATGGGCGCAAGCCCTGCGCCCCTACATTTTATACCACGCTTCATTATCAGCAACCCCTAAGAGGGTGTTTGAAAAGTCATGATTGCTGTATCAAATATTTTACCCCTCCCTAACCCTCCCCTTATAAAGGGGAGGGAACTAGATTTCTATTCTTACCCCCCTTTACAAGGGGAAAGGAGGTAACAATGTGATGAAAATTACGGCATACCACTTTTCAAACAAGCCTTAACTAATTTTGCTAACGATTAATATCTTGTAAATCCAAAGCATAATTTAAACGTAAAATATTTACCCCTGGTTCACCAAAAATCCCTAAAAACCTGCCATCAAAATACTTATTAATCAACGGAATAATATCATCTTCCTTAATACCCCGTGCCTGTGCCACTCTCTCTATTTGTTGTCGTACTGCTTTTAAAGAAATATGCGGGTCTAAACCAGAACCTGACGTATAAATCAAATCACCCACAGGTTGTTTATCCTGATTCTGTAATTCTTCCACCTGCTTGAGAATACGTTCTTTAAGTTCTGGATTAGTGGGAGCGAGATTACTACCTCCAGAAATACCAGTCGGTTGAGCTTTTTTACCTTGACTATATCTAACAGCGCTGGGACGACCATGAAAATAACGATCAGATGTAAATCCTTGACCAATTAAAGTCGAACCAATAGGTTGATTATTGATATTTAAAATCATACTACCATTAGCTGAAATCGGGAAAAAAGACTGACCGACTAGCAATATAAAAAGAGGATAGACAATTGCTGTTAATAACCAAATTACCAAAGTTATTCTAATTGCCTTGAAAGTTTCTCTAAAAATAGACATAATTTAATCTTGATTTAATCTTGAATTTAATAAGAGGATTCACCGAAGTAGGGGCGCAGGGACTGCGCCCAGTCAGGATATAGGAGTAAAAGTGCTGTATGGCTTTTTCTATAAATTTTGTAACCCATTCAAATACATATCGCTATGATTTATCAATTATTAAAATCGTTCTGGCTGAAAAATGACTGTTAACAAATAAACCACCAACATTATAGTAGTAAACCCTAAAACCCCCATTGCCCAAGTAGAAACCCTATCTAAACTGAGAGTAGTATTAGCATAAACCACTGGACTCATAAATAAACTGAAACACATCACTATAAAAATAGTGATTGGTAATTGGTGTTCAAACTTGGACAATCGAATCAATGGTATCATTTTCATAAAGGAAAAGGGTTCTTCGGTTATTTTTATGGAAACCCTGGTTCAAAATCATTGAAAGCCCTATTGTGTAGGCATTTCATTGAAAATATGGAAATAATTGTTTATAACCCTTGTCCCGTAAGGGTTTTGTTATCATCAATCCTCAATCACCATAAAAGAGACGCAAGAGCCAGGAAAAGGTAATATACAAGAAGTAAAAGGCAAGAATTATCAATTACCTATTCACGTAATTACACCAGAATTCACCGAGTCAGGAGTAAAACTGTCTGGCTGTGAATATAGATCCTGGACTTGATTAATCTGCAATCTGCTATATTTACGCTAAACCCACAAATGTAATCATCATATCTATTAATTTAATCGCAATAAATGGAGCAATCACCCCACCTAAGCCATAAATTAAAATATTTCTTTGCAGAAGTTGATTAGCGGTTAAAGGTCGAAACTGAATACCTTTTAATGCTAGAGGAATCAAAGTTGGAATAATTAAAGCATTGTAGATCAACGCTGAAAGAATAGCCGAATTAAGGCTACTCAACTTCATAATATTCAAACTTCCTAAATTAGCAGCCGTGAAAAGTACGGGAATAATTGCAAAATATTTAGCAATATCATTAGCGATAGAAAATGTCGTCAACGCTCCACGAGTAATTAACAATTGCTTGCCAATACTAACGATATCAATTAACTTGGTGGGATCAGAATCTAAATCCACCATATTAGCCGCTTCCTTAGCTGCTTGCGTTCCCGTATTCATAGCCACACCTACATTAGCTTGTGCCAAGGCGGGAGCATCATTAGTTCCATCCCCTGTCATCGCTACTATTTTACCCTCAGCTTGTTCCCGTTGAATCACACTGATTTTATCTTCTGGCGTAGCTTCAGCAATAAATTCATCTACTCCAGCTTCTTTTGCAATCACAGAAGCAGTAATCCGGTTATCTCCCGTCAGCATGATAGTCCGTACTCCCATGCGTCGGAGTTGGTCAAATCGTTCGCGGATACCTGGTTTAACAATATCTTTGAGATAGATAACACCGTAAATTTCGTTATCAAGACAAACAGCTAAAGGTGTACCACCTTGATGAGAAACTTGTTGATATGCAACATCTAATTCTGGTGTATCTCTTCCATGACGGGAGAGAACAAAGCCTTGAATTGCTCCTACTGAGCCTTTGCGTACCTCCCTACCCCCAGGTAAATTAGTACCACTCATGCGGGTTTTTGCTGAAAATTCTATCCCCTGTGCTTGTTTGCGGTCTAAATCAAAATTTGCCCCTAACTTTTCTGCCAGTCGGACAATAGATTTACCCTCTGGAGTATCGTCAAAAATACTAGCCGCCAAAGCCACGTTAGCAATTTCCGCCATTGAATGACCATTGATGGGGATAAATTCTTCTGCTAAACGGTTGCCAAGGGTGATTGTTCCAGTTTTATCAAGTACCAGAGTATTAATATCGCCACAGGCTTCTATTGCCCTACCAGAGGTGGCAATGACGTTAAATTGTGCTACTCTATCCATACCCGCAATACCGATGGTACTCAGTAACCCGCCAATAGTTGTGGGGATGAGGGCTACCAAAAGAGCAATGAGAACAGGAATGCTCACAGGACTATTCACATAGTAGGCAAAGGCGGGCAGAGTGGCTACTACGAATAAAAATACTAAACTCAGAACTGCTAATAATACTGTTAAGGCAATTTCATTAGGGGTTTTAGTCCGTTCTGCTCCTTCGACCAGAGCAATCATCCGCTCAATAAAGCCTTTGCCTGGTTCAGCAGTAACACGAATAATCAGTTCATCAGAAATTATGCGTGTACCACCTGTAACTGAACTGGCAACGTCTGAACCTGATTCTTTGAGAACTGGGGCAGATTCGCCTGTAATTGCTGATTCATCCACAGAGGCGACACCCATGATTACTTCACCATCTGCGGGAATCACGTCGCCTGAGACTACATATATAGTGTCTCCCTGTTTTAAGCTGTTGGCAGGAACTTCTGTGATTGTGCCGTCAACGGTGATAGTTTTGGCAATGGTGGCTGATTGGGTTGAACGTAAAGTATCGGCTTGGGCTTTACCTCGTCCCTCGGCTACAGCTTCGGCAAAGTTGCTAAATAGAACGGTGAATAATAAAATTCCCGTTAATAGTCCGTTAAACAGATGGGGATTTTTTTGACTTACTGGACCAAATAATTCAGGGTAAATGGTGACAGAGAAAGTGATGATTGTTCCTATCCATACTAAAAACATCACTGGATTTTTGATGGCATATTGGGGATACAGTTTAATAAAGGCATCTCCTATTGCCCGGAAATACAGTCCTTTATGAGATACCCGCGTTTTTCTGTGTTTCTTACGGCGATAACGGGGACGGGGAGCTTTAGAATGAGAGGTAGTTGCTGAGTTCATATATAAGTAATTGGTCAGAGGCAAGAGGCAAGAGGCAAGGGGCAAGATAAATATTAGACCTATCTTTGTATTTCCTCATTACCTCCCAGAAGCGAGTTTAAAGCCTTCGGCAATTGGGCCTAAAGCTAGAACAGGGAAAAATGTGAGGATGCCTAAAATTAGGGTGACACTAGCAGTAATTCCCGTAAATAGCAGAGAATCAGTTTTTAAAGTTCCCCGGCTTGCTGGACTGGCTTGTTTTTTAGACATACTATCAGCTAAGAGAAGTAGGGCAATAATGGGTATATAACGTCCTGCGAAAATACTGACAGTTGTACTTAAGTTCCACCATAATGTGCTGTCATTTAATCCTTCTAAACCAGAACCGTTATTGGCTGCGGCTGAGGCGTATTCATAAACTACTTGGGAAATTCCATGAAAACTTGGGTTACTAATTCCCGACAAAGATATAGGATAAGCCATAGCTATGGAACTAGGAATTAAAATCATCATCGGGTGAATTAATAGGACTACACTAGCCAGAACAATTTCCCGTTTTTCAATTTTGCGTCCAAAAATTTCTGGTGTGCGCCCTACCATTAAACCGGTGATAAAAACGGTGAGCATCAGATAAATGAAGAGATAAGCTGTTCCTATGCCTTGTCCTCCCCAAATTATTTGTAAAAATAGGTTGAATAAGGTAGAAAATGTGCCACTGGGCATGAGGGAATCGTGCATTCCGTTAACAGCACCGCACATGGTGGCTGTGGTTGTAACCGCCCATAGTGCGGTTTGCGCCCAATCAAATCTGACTTCTTTGCCTTCTAAGTTGGGTAATTCTAATCGCAAAGCATTGTTAATGAGGGGATTTCCTTGTAATTCTCCTGTGGCTGTAACGCCAATGAGAACGACAAAGATGATAAACACCATTGAAAATAATAGCCAGGTTTGTTTGAGGTTGTTGGCAAATACTCCGTAGGTGTAAATTAGGGAGGTGGGGATAGCCAACATAGCGATGATTTCTATTAGGTTAGAAGCACCATTGGGATTTTCAAAAGGATGAGCAGAATTAGCTGCAAAAAAGCCGCCGCCATTTTCTCCTAACATTTTGATCATTTCCCAGGAGGCTACTGGACCTCTGGCTATGTACTGGATTCTCCCTTCTAAGGTTTCTACTAAGGCGGTTTTGGCTAGGGTTTGAGGTACACCGGAGATGATGAGAGCGATCGCCCCCACAACAGATAAAGGCAATAAGATCCTAGTGATAGCCTGGGTAAAATCTACATAGAAATTCCCCAGTTTTCTCCCTGTTAACCCACGAATAAAGGCAATTCCCACTACTAAACCACTAGCTGCTGAGGTAAACATTAAAAAACCTAAAGCTGATGTTTGACTAAAATAACTAAAGGTATTTTCTGTGGCGTAGTGTTGTTGGTCGGTATTGGTCAGGAAGGAAATTGTGGTATGTAGTAATAAATCCCATCTCATCCGCCCCAGTCCATTGGGATTCCAGGGCAGAAATTTCTGATAATAGAGGAGAGCATAAACTACCGCACCCATGACTAAGTTACTGCATAGTAAGGCGCGGATATACTGCCAACCCGTCATATCATTTTTTTTACCCACACCCCCTAAAATATAAATTATTGCCTCTAGGGGCTTGATCACAGGATCAAGAATTGTCCTCTCTCCCAAAAAAACACGGGCTATGTATTTCCCTAGCATTGGCGTAATAAATACGACAATGCACAGCGTTAAAGCAATTTGTAAAAAACCTTGACTCATGTAGTTTGCACTTTATTCAACTGAAGTTCTAGCCAGTTAACACTCAACAATAATGCCTAAATTAGTAATAGATTGAATTTTTAGTGATTGGATGATTTTTTACACCACCTAAATCAATATAGTAGAAAATTAGATATTAACCCAGCGACTTGATAAACTATGGCTGAACTACCAAAAACCTTAGAAGATGCGATCGCTCAATCTTGTGAAGCGGTAAAATCAGCTTTAGCTGATGGTATAACTCGGATTCAAGTTGAGTTATTATTTCCAGAACTCAAATTCATGACGGTTGCAGAACAATTTCTCCCCCAATTTACTGAATACGAATCCCGTCTCAAAGTCTTCTTTGCTGATGCTGGTGCGGCTGCTTTAGCCCGTCGTGATTGGACAGATACACAATTCCAAATTTCCGATATTGGTACTGGTAGGGCTGCATCCCTAGAAGCAAAAATTCAGCCAGAGGATGAAATTTTCCTATTTATTGCCCCCACCTCCGTAGAAGTGCCACAATTAGAAAAGCTGTGTGAACTAATCGGCGATCGCCCCGTAATCATGTTAACACCACGACTCGAAGATTCTAGTGTAGTTGGTATCGGTTATACAGCCAGAGAAACTCGTCGTCGCTTCATTAGTACCATCGAATCTTGTTACTATATCCGTCCTGTAGATGATGAATCTGCCCTTTTCCGTTGCTACCCTGGACAATGGGAAGTATGGCAAGAAATAGAGGACGAATATCAAAAAATTGTTGAACTCTCAAACAAACCCTCCGGTGATGAATTAGACGCGATTCTTATGGGAGGACAAACGGCAAACACTACGGACGCTACACCCGCCAGAAAACCCAGTGTATTCAAGAGTTTGCAAAGGTTTATCAAGGCTTTAAGCAGTTAAGATCACAAAGTAATGGGGAAATCGCTGAATCACCTGATTACCCATTACCAATTACAATTACCAATTCCCCCATTATTTAATTTAAAGATGAAATTAATCTGTTCTCAAAGTGATCTTAGTAGCAACCTTTCTCTCGTCAGTCGTGCAGTCCCGTCCAGACCAACTCATCCTGTTCTTGCCAATATCTTATTACAAGCAGATGCCAAAACTAATCAAGTTAGTTTAACAGCCTTTGACCTCAGTTTAGGTATCCGTAGCAGCTTTAGCGCCGAGGTCTTAGAAGGGGGGACAATTGCTCTCCCTGCCAAACTGCTTGTAGATATCACCTCTCGTCTACCAGAAGGGGAAATCACCCTGGATGATGCCTGCGGCGAGCGAAGCTATCAATCAGGAGATAATACCGGAGAAGGTATAATTGTTACTCTCAAACCTAAGAGCGGACGTTATCAAGTCCGAGCAATGGGCGCAGAAGAATTCCCCGAACTACCTGTAATTGAAAACGCTGAAGCCATTACTCTCACAACAGCAGCACTAATTGAAGGATTGAAAGGTTCTTTGTTTGCTACCAGTTCCGATGAAACCAAGCAAGTCCTCACAGGCGTACATTTAACCCTAAAACAAGACACTTTAGAGTTTGCTGCCACCGACGGACACCGATTAGCAGTTTTGGAAACTACAAATGAGCGCCCTGTAGAGGGTAGCGAACAGGTAGAGGTGACAGTACCAGCAAGAGCATTGCGAGAACTACAACGGATGTTAGGACATAACTCCACATCGGAAGAAACTGTAGCCGTATATCTTGATCAAGGTCAAGTAGTATTTGCTTGGCAAAATCAACGCCTAACCAGCCGCACTTTAGAAGGGCAATATCCCGCTTATAGGCAATTAATTCCTCGGCAATTTGAACGCCAAGTCACATTAGAAAGAAAGCAATTTATTAGCACTTTGGAACGAATTGCTGTGTTAGCAGATCAGAAAAATAATATTGTCAAAGTCAGCATTGATAATGCCAATCAAGAGATTACTTTATCTTGTGAAGCGCAAGATGTTGGTAGTGGTACAGAATCAATGCCAGCACAAATATCTGGCGAAGATATAGACATTGCTTTTAATGTCAAATATCTGATGGAAGGTTTGAAGGAACTACCATCTTCAGAAATTCAAATGCACTTGAATCAAAGTTTAACTCCGGTAATTTTCACGCCTTTGGGTGGATTAAAAATGACCTATTTGGCTATGCCTGTACAGCTTAGAAATTAGTTTTTGATCCGTCACACAATTTTAGATTTTAGATTTTAGATTTATGCCACGAATAAATTCGCGGGCTTAGATGGTGTTTGAAAAGTCATGGTTGCTGTATCAAATGTTTTACCCCTCCCTAACCCTCCCCTTATAAAGGGGAGGGAACTGGATTTTCTTGTTTCCTCCCTTGATAAGGGGACACTAAGGGGGGTAACAATGTGATGAAAATTACGGGATACCACTTTTAAAACATCCTCTTAAGACCTTTTTGGATTTTGAATCTTCAATCCAAAATCTAAAATTTAAAATCTAAAATCCCGTCAGGGAATCTATTTTCTGTTCCCTGACAATTTGTATGACTGAATCAGGATAGTTTAGTAATAAATTTTACCGCCACCCCATTTAGTGCCAACAACTTTTGGTTCTAAGAGAATGTGTCCGGCGATCGCTTTCAAGTCCTTCTCAGTCAGATTTCGCATAACTCGGAAAATATTTGCACTCTTCAAACTGGGGTGAATTTCCGAAATTTCTGTTGCACCATCATAGGTAGTGGGATTTTTCATATAGTCCACCAAACCTTCAATATTATTGCGCTTAGGTAAAGCCCCTGCTAAGGCTTCTGGTTCAAGTCCCACATTTTGGTTAGTCTTGGTAACTCCACCGGCATGGCATTGAGCGCAAGCGTAATTGAATAGTCGTTTACCTTCTTTGACTTGTTTTAAGCTGAGAACAACTGTATCGCCTTTGTCATTTAATGGTACTGTACGGATAGTTTCATCCAGTTCTAAAGCTGTTGCAGTACCGACAACCATCTGTAATGTCAGCAAAATAGTAGCAACAACAACACCAATTAGTCTTTTAAACATATTTCTCCTCAAAGATTTTATTGAGTCACTGTAATACCAATATCATGTTAGGAGTCCAATTTGTTGCCAAAAATACGATCCCTTAAACTCTTGTAATTTAAATTTCTAGATAGGATAGGATCAACAAAGCTAAAATTGTTGTTGTTTTAGTGATGCCGTAAAAGCCGTGCAAATGTGCTACTGCAACGCTTGTTTTTGCTGGGAAATGGTAAGGGTGTAGTTGAACCTGTCTTGTGACAAATCACCCATATACAATAGGTATTTGCCTGGCTGCCAGTAACCGGAGAATTCGGCTTTGCCACCACTATAACTATCAGCAAGCACACAGAAGCGTCCTCCTGGTCCAGAAATCAATAGTGTTGGCTGTCCTTGACTTTCTACCGTCAATCGTAAATAAGGCAATGGCTCTGTAACTTCAATTATTTGATTAGGAGCGGTGTTAATATTCCCACAGTTACTTTTTACACTCCCTCCAGATGTACCGTTTAATACTAATGGGTCTTGATCAAACTTAGAGTTAATTTCTAATTGTGGGGTTTTAGCAAAGCTGGACTGATTCAGTAATAAGCCCATTGTGAGTGCTAAGGAAGCAATTGTAACTAGGCTCAAAGTTTTCATGTTATTTCTATGCTCTTAAATGTTTATATCGTTGTCAGGTGTCAGGAAGAAGAAGTTAAGTAGGTTGGCGTTAAAAATTGTCGTTATGGAAAACTTGCTTTGGGTAAGGAGTGTGTACACGGTAGCCTCTTCAATAGGGGAATAAGAGGTTTTTTATGTGTTATTGATATATAAATGTCTTAGATTTATTATTATTAAGCAAATAATCAGTAATTCTGACAGATTATTTATTTAGACGGGAACAATTAGATTGTGTTCCTACTGAACATTTTATCATTCCAGAGTGGGGAAAACAATTGGAAGATTGCGTTAGGCTGGATGAAACTGCAAAACAGCGGATTGTCTGATCCGTATAAATCCTGATAAAATTTCCTGATGTTCAAACTAAAGCATCTTCAAACGACTAACACAGGGTGGTCTTTGGATCAACGAGATCCAAGGTTCATCGAATCTATGATGCCTATCTTGGGCTTGTTATATAACTGTTATTTTCGAGTCCAAACCAGTGGCTGGGAAAATATCCCAAATGGCAAAATTCTCGTTGTCGGTTCTCATAATGGTGGACTGGCTTCTCCTGATACTTCCATGATGTTATATGATTGGTTGCGTCGCTTTAGTGTCGAAAGACAGATTTATGGTTTGATGCACCCTAAGGTTTGGGATGTGTTTCCACCGGCGGCAGAAATGGCGATGAAGGCTGGCGCAGTGAGGGCGCACCCCAAAATGGCTTACAAGGCTTTGCGGGCTGGCGCTAGTGTCTTGGTTTATCCGGGTGGTGCTGAGGATGTCTTTCGACCCCATGCGATGCGGGATAAAATTTATTTTGCCGAACGGAAGGGGTTTATTAAGTTGGCGTTGCGGGAGAATGTACCAATTGTGCCGGCGATTTCCTGGGGTTCACATGATACTCTGATTGTCTTGGCTGATATGTATGAAATCATGCAGCAATTTCATAAAATGGGGATGCCTTGGCTGCTTGGGGTTGATCCTTTGGTATTTCCCATTTATTTGGGATTACCTTGGGGATTGGCTTTTGGACCTCTGCCTAATATTCCTTTGCCTGTAACTATCTATACTAGGGTTTGTCCGCCAATTGTGTTTGCACGCTATGGAAAAGAAGCTGCAAGCGATCGCACTTATGTGGACGAATGCTATGAGTTAGTCAGAAGTAAAATGCAGCAGGAGTTAGATACTTTAATTCAACAAGCCAATCATTAATATCATCCTGGCGGTGCTTTTGTCGCCAGGTATTTCAACTCACTACATCTTGCAAAGAATCACTTTTTTCTCGGACAAGATGACCGTCTTCCATATAAACAATGCGGTCAGCAATATCTAAAATGCGGTTATCGTGGGTGACGAGTAAAATTGTACAGCCATGCTCTTTAGCTAATTTCTGCATTAGTTCTACTACATCCCGTCCTGATTGTTTATCTAGTGCGGCGGTGGGTTCATCTGCTAGGACTATTTTTGGTTGACTGACTAAGGCGCGAGCGATCGCTACCCGTTGTTTTTGTCCCCCTGATAAACTATCTGGATAGTAATTGAGACGATTTCCTAATCCTACTTCTTCTAACATTTGCTGTGACTGCATTAACATTTTTTTTGCTGACATTCTCGGCTGTACTTCTAAACCCATCCTGACGTTTTGGATTGCTGTTAAGCTACCGTGTAAGTTATGGGCTTGAAAAATATAACCGTTATTTCTGCGGGCTTGGGTTAATTGTTTAGCATTGGCTTGACATAGTTCATTACCTAATACCTGCAAACTCCCAAACTGGGCAGAACGTAACCCACCAGCCAAGGTTAATAATGTGGTTTTACCAGAACCAGAAGGACCTGTCATGATTACAATTTCCCCTGCATTTATAGTTAAGCTAATATTAAATAAAACTTGTTTTCGTAGTTGTCCAGATCCGAAGTAATGATCAAGATTGCAGATGGAAATTACAGGTTTAGTAGAGTTAGTAGTTTTCATAGTTGAGGTTTTAAGGATTTTTTTGCACGCAGAGCCGCAGAGACAACAGAGAGGAATTTTGAGGAATTTAAAACATATCTGCTGGGTCGGCTGATTGGAGTTTATTTGTGGTGCTTCCACTACTGCATCCATCTGATTTATTTGTCCAAGTTCGACAATGCCGTTACCGGATACTACTTCACCCGCACGGCTATAAATGTCAAAAATTACACAATTTTGAGGTGTTTTAACATAACTTTGAGCGAAATTGGCTTGTGCCTGTGCGGCTACGGCTATTTTATTTAAGGTGGCTTTAGACTAGAATATGCTGCATTGTGAAGAGATTTTATCAATGGAGAGCGATCGCTTGATTGATAATCTAGTTAATTTAGCGTTGCTGATAGCCTGCGTGGCGTAGCCATGTTGAGGTATGAAATTCCCAAATTGAACCTTTAAAACTCAAACCTCAGTGCGTCTACTCTTCGAGATCACGAAGCGTGATTGCGCCTTTGCGTGAGACTAAAATTCATACCCTTAATCAGCAACGCCTATGGAAATCAAAGCAATCACGAGAGGTTGCCCCCAGGATATTGACCAATTACCAATTACCAATTTCCTCTATATATTCGGCAGTGGGAATCACTGGTGAATATTGGTGCAGTATCTTAGTGATTGCCGTTAAATTACAAGTTAATTCAATTTGTTCCCTTTCTAGCAAACCCAGAATAAAATCGGGATTGTCTTTAGCTACCACTGGTAATTGATGTAAACCACGTAATGCCATCCGGTCTAAAGCTTCAGATACAGGTTCATCATCCCAAGCATAGAGAATATCTGTAGTACAAATATCTATCAGTTTTTGACTAGATAAATATTCCTGAATTTCTGGCAATGAATTAGGAAGATTTTGGCAGATAAAAAAAGTTCGTTTAATATCTTCTAGGGAAAGAATTCCCACTAGTTTACCCGTATCATCATCAATGATTAAAGCACTGCGGATTCGTTCCCGCGTCATTACTACCGCAGTCTCTAATACGCCTAAAGTTGCTGATAATTTTTTGGGACAGGTGTACATAGCATCTGCTACTAACATTTGCTGCCAAAGTTCTACCTTTTCATCTTTCAATTCAGGTAAACCAATCTGTTGCAGATTAGCATTAGCATCTACAGTTGGTTTGATTAGTTCCACCAACCAAACACTTAAGCCCACTGCTGCCATTAAAGGTAAAACAATGCGGTAATCACGGGTTAATTCAAATAACATTAAAATTGCTGTTAATGGCGCTCTCACGCTACCTGCTAAAACCGCCGCCATACCTACCATTGCATAAGCTGGAGGCGCAGCCATATATTCTCCAATTCCTGGGATGATCAAAGCCAAAAATTTAGCGTAGGCAGACCCAAAGGAAGCACCTAAAAACATAGCTGGGGCAAATAATCCGCCCACAAAACCACTACCTGAACTTACCGCTGTCATTAGCAGTTTTAATACTAGTAAAATGAGTAATAAATTGAGGGAAAAATCTTCATCCTGTAGTATCGCTTCTACAGTTCCATAGCCGATACCTAAAATTTGTGGGTATTGCCAACCGACTAAACCAAGAATTACACCACCAAAAATTGGCTGAATGGACTGAGGAATTTTACCTAATAACGTTAACCCTGAGAAATTGCCAGCAAAGATAGCTTTAGCTAAACGAATGGATTCAGTATAAGTAAGAGAAATTAAACTTGCACCCAAACCTAAACCCAGATAAAGCGGTAATTCTAGGTAACTGCGAACTTGATAAGCGGGTAAAGCAAAAGCTGGTTGTGAACCTAAACCAATTTGAGCAATTAAAGCAGCTACTACGGCGGCAAGTAACACCACACTTACGGCAGAAGTAGCAAAATATGTACTGCCCATGACTACTTCTAAGGCAAAAAATACTCCCGCAATGGGGGCATTAAAACCAGCCGCTAACCCAGCCGCAGCACCAGCCCCCAATAGTAACCGCTGACGCTCCTGAGATACTTGTAATACATCTGATAACAACACCCCAAAATTAGTCCCAATTTCTACACTTGGACCTTCTGGACCTAAAGATGCACCACTACCAAGAGAAACTGCCGCCGCGATCATTTTTGTCACCGGTCGCAGGGGTTTTTTCGCTTCTTTTCCCTGAGAAACAGCTATCAGAGATGAAAGTCCTGGACCAAAATCTTGAGTTCGCCAACGCATGAGGCCAACAATGATACCACCGAGAATAGGAACAGCCGCTAAGGTCCAAGCACCCCAAATTCCAATCTGTCCCATCAGATTTTCCAACATGAAGTTGTTAATTAGCTGGATTAAATAGTGAAAGGTGACTATACCCATACCTGTGCTACTGCCAATTAGCACGGCTAAAAACAGCACTACTGTTTCGGGAGAGGCTTGAAAACGATTAATTAACTGAGTGAACCGCATGGAATATGGGGGAAAGTAGGGTTTTAATCATTGAGGATTCTTAGATATTGATAAACGGGGTATAATGTTGGAAAAATCCGTTTTTTGTCTATTATTTCTTATTGTGGTTCATTATCAGAGAAACTGCCTGCTCAATAATTAACTAACAAAAATCACAAAATATTTAGAAAAAATAATTCTACTTTGTGGTGCTAACAACTTGGGTTAATATTGAGGGGAGTACGTCTTTGGAGCAATTGCATTCTTAAACTCCATAATAGTATTTTGCCAATCACTATCAGTGATTATGGCACGATTACTAGGTCTACAGTAAAATTCAATACAGATATTGTTATAAATAGAATCGAGGGACTAGGTGGACGAGGTAGATGAGTACAAATACTTTTCATAATCACTATGTTACTTGCCCAATTTGCCAAAAAAATAACAGAACAAAGCCAATAAAGTCTTATATTGGTTTGTTTACCTGTCCTTATTGTCAAGAAAAATTAGTTGTTTGCCAAAGTGGCCACTATGTGCGTGATCCATTTATTTGGAGACAAATAATGATTTCGTCGGCTCTCCGTCGTCAAAGCCGACCTTTGGCAAGGATTATCAGAGATTTTATTGTCATTAAGCATCCTTTACTGTCTTTAGTTGTGGGAAGTGCAATTTTTTTCGGGATTGTGACTATGACTCAAGACAATATGAGTCGTAATGGTCAAGAAATTCCCCAAATTGAAAAAATGAATAGGGGTGAAAAATAGATTTCAAATTCAGGCGTTGCTGAATTGAGGTATGAAACTCAAATATTCTATTTCTCAAACTCTTACTCTCTGCGTCCTCTGCGCCTCTGCGTGAGAAAAAATCATACCTTTATTCACCAACGCCCAAATTCAATACTATTGCCAAAGCCCTGAAACCCTATTGATAAGTAATTGGACAAAAATATTTACAGTCATTGCGAGCGAAGGGAAGCAATCACAACCCTTGGAATTGCTTCATTTCACTTAGTTCCATATGGCTAACGCCACGCAACGCTTACACAATGACATTGTGTAATTAATTCTGTCTCACTACTTATCGTCACGATTTTATTGGGTTTCAGACATATTTTGGAAAACTGGCAATAGTATTGATATTTATACGGGTTTGAGCAAATACGGGTGTTGTTTCTATGTTTTTTGGTAAGGAAATACGGGGGGTTGCCAATACGGTTCTGGGCAACCACGGGCTGTTGCACCTACGATAACGGGTTTATAATGAGTTATTTTCTTTTGTAATTAATTGCCAGTCTTTTACTTGGTCTATGACTTTGATGGATTTAAATTGGAGGTTTTCTAAGGTAGATGTGTTAATGAGAAAATAAGGTTGGCTATCATATTGCCAGTAATATTGTAGTTCACCGATAGAAGCGGGAATAATGGTGCGATCGCTATAAAAATCCAAGGAAGGACGATGATAGGGAAAAGATGTATAGATTTCCTTAACTGCTGGATTAATTTTCGTGATCATTGCCGCTACGGGTTTAACGGGATAGGCTGTATTTAATTCCCAAACCCAGTAATTAGATTTCATTAATAATAATAGAGAAATATAACTTCCCCAAATTAAAATTTTCAGAAATTGTCTATCACCGCGTTCTGCTAAGATTGCGGATAAAGTCATAGTTAAAGCTACTGCGGCAAAAATAATCTGTAACTCGGCTTTGTCTAATGTTCTTCCCCCAAAATAAATACTGCTTGCAGAAGCCACTACCGCCAATATCGCTAAACTCGTTACCCAAGAGCGGGGATAGCCTGAGAATAAGGGGACATTTTCCATCTGGGCTAATTGAAACCCAAAAGCTAAAGCCAAACTAGGGTAAATGGGGAATATATACCAGGGGAGTTTAAAGCTAATGAGGGAAATAATTAATAGATAAACACCACACCAGATAATAATTAATTTCGCCCAACTTAAGTTATTATTTTCCCAGGTAATGCGGATAGTTTGGGGGAGAAATATCAACCAAGGCCATGTCCATTTAGCGATTTCTAAAAGATAATACCAAGGTGCTTGGGATGTGCCATTATTAATGGTTTGAATATGGGTTAAAGATGTATTGATGTCAATACTGAAGGGATATCCATAGTGCCATAATTGAAACCCATACCAGCAGCATACAGGTAGACAACCGATAAAAATACCTATCCAGAAATAATAACTTGTCAGTAGTCTGGGTGTATCCCAAAAAAGAAAGACTAAAACAATTGCACCTAAATAAATACCCATCATAGCTTGAGTTAGACAGATTAACCCAAAACTAATGCCTACACCTAAGCAGTAACGTAAATCCCGCCGCGATCGCAAGACAAACCACATCATCACAATTAAAAAACAGGCAACTGCCCCATCTAACATTGCCAACCTGCCATAACGTACCACAGGCAGCATTGTTAAATAAATCAAAGAACTATAAATAGCTGCCCAACGTTGACGAAATATCTCCCTTCCTAGACAATATAAGCAAGGCACAGAAGTTGCTGTCAAAATTGCACCAGGTAGGCGCGTTGTCCATTCATTGACACCACCCAGAGAATAAGCCCCAGCAATTAACCAGTGCATAAGTGGCGGCGTGTGATGATATGGTTCACCTCCCAAAGTGGGGTAAAGCCAGCGCATTGAATCTACTGGGGCTTGCCAAATTTCCCGCGCTACCCTGGCTACGGTTGCCTCATCGCCATCTTGTAAGGGCAAACCTCCAAGATTGATACTAAACAAAATCACCGCTGCTAATAACAATAGGATTAGCCATAGCCAATCAATCTTTTTTTCAATCACACGATGCTGTTTTTCTAGATGAGTCCAAACAAAGCTTCCTTCTTGCATATTCTATGCGAATCTTATAACTGCTAGGTTTAATCACATAGAGATCAAAGCGAATCTCCAATGTTGCCATCTAGGAACAATCTATATTCAAAGACAATGGCTAAATCCCAAATTAGCTCAGTTTCTCATGAATAGAGATAATTTTTTGGCGAAGATTTTCTTATTGATTTTTTAAGGAAGTTTACAAGCATCTTTACGATTAAATGATATAAATACTACCATTAGCATTTAGTCAACTACCCCGAAGGAGAATGTCAATGAACTTACCTTTTATTTTAGATGTGGCACTGGGTTTAATTTTTATTTACTTAATTTTAAGTTTACTGGCTTCGGAAATTCAAGAACTATTGACAACCGTACTGCAATGGCGGGCTGAACACTTGAGAAGATCAATTGAAATTCTTTTAGCTGGTGATGCTCAAACTTCAGAAAATCCTGAAATAATTCAACTTGTCAATAAAATTTATGGTAATCCTTTAATTCAAAGTATTAATCAAGAGGCGAAAGGTTTATTGGCAACTTTACCTCGGAAAGCGACTTGGGCAATTGGCTCATTCTTTAGTCTGTTTAGAAAGTCTAGTTCTAGATTTAAAAAAGAAACTGTGTTTGGTGATCAAAAACGTAGTGCGCCTTCCTATATTGGTGGTGAAAATTTTGCTAATACTTTTATGGATACACTCCAACTGCCAATATTGGTACAAAAATTAACTGAAATTAGGTTGGAGCAATTCAAAGCTGAACGGTTAGATGATGTTAGACAAATTTTGATTCAGTTACAAGTTTACATTAATAACCAGGAGCTATCTAGTGAATTTGCCACCAATATTGCCGCAGATTATAGACGGTTGGAGTTAGAGTATAATCTGATTATTGATGAATTCAAAAAGGAAAAATATGATATCTACATGGTGATAAATAGGATGGGAGATAGCCTAGCTAAATATATAGAAAGTTTTGTAGCAAGTATAGCTGATCATGAATATATTTTAGATAAGCCTTTGCGGGAACTAAAATTCTTAAAACAAGATATTTTTGAAAGTGCAGAAAAAGCCATAGTGATAGGAGGCTTAAAACCTAATATTAATGAAATTATCAAATCTATCAAGAAAGGTAGTGATATTCATGGTGAAGTCATAGCAGCTATCCAAGATAAAGATAGTGAAACATATAAAAAAGTTAAAGAATTGATTGATATTTTGCCAAGTTCTGTAGTTGATAACATTGAAACTATGGCAAAACGCGCCCAGATGAGAGCTAAAAGCACGGAGGAAGGTATTACTCTTTTGCGAAGAGAAATTGAAAATAGTTTTGATAGCTCAATGGAAAGAGCCGGTGGTGTTTATAAACGTAATGCTAAAGGAGTGGCAATTATCATTGGCATAACCTTAGCTATCACAACCAATGCCGATACTTTTCATATCATTAACCGTTTATCTAAGGATTCTTTATTGCGGGAAATAATTATTAACCAGGCTGTAAAAGTAGCACCACAAGACTCTAATCCTTCAGATATCAATAAAATAGATCCTAACGAGATTTTAAAGGAAGTTGAATTACCAATTGGTTGGACAAGTGCTAACGTACAACAGCAAATCAACAGCACAAAATATAGAGTTAATGGGTTGCCTGTTTTCAGTGTTTTAAGTATGATTGCTGGTTGGTTTGTCAGTGGTATTGCTATTGCGATGGGTGCGCCTTTTTGGTTTGATTTACTAGGAAAAGTGATGAATGTCAAAAATGCAGGTAAAAAAGGCAAACAGTCCCCCAAAAGTCAAGATGAATAATCAATGATTCAGATCCCCGACTTCTTAAAGAAGTCGGGGATCTGGTGGTTTAGAAAATAAAAATTATTTGTACATCCCATTCTCTATTTTGGCGGATAATTTGAATTTGTTGGATAAATTCACGGAAGTAAAATCTTCGTTCTACCTCTGATAAATCTAGCCAAAATTGGGGAATGGAAACAGCTTCAGCTACGGAACGCAAATTCACAGGAGGAAGAATTGCTAACTTGGCTTGAAGTTCGGAAATTTCTGTGCGAAGTTTGTAAGCTCTTAATTTTGCAGTTTCTATATCTAAAATCCCCGTTTCTATGAAAGTGGGTAATTGCTGGAGGATTTGTTGCTGACGAGATATATCATTGCCTAAACTATTTTTAATTGCATCTAATTGGGGAAAATTTATCCCGGCGACAGCTAAAGGTAAATCTCGACAAACATGATCAATGGTTTTTTCTAAAACTACTTGGTAAGGGATAGCACGACATTTAGGCTGTTGAGGACAGTCGGTTGCACGTAAATATAAATACTCTTGATCCTGATGACGCTGAGTAACACTGGTGACAATCATCTGTAATTGACATTGATGACAAATGACTAAACCAGCTAAAGAACGGGGCGCACTAGCTGTCCGCGATGGTAAGCGGCTGTTGCGTCGTAATAGTCTATCAATTTGCGCTGCTTCTTCTCTGGATATAATTGCCGCATGAGTATTAGAGATAATTTCCCTGTTTTGATAGGCTGTATCACCGCGATAAACTGGATTAGTTAACCACCGTCTGGCTGTAGTGACAGAAATATTTTTACTGTATTTTTTACCTATATAACGGACGGTAGCACGGACAGAACCATAAAGTAAAAAATATTCAAAAAAGTCTTTAACAACGGGTGAGGTAGTGCGATCAATAATATATTTACCTTGTCCTCTCCGGTAGCCATAGGGGGATTTTCCCGGTGGTGGTGAGGTTTCTAGACGATTACGAGCGTGTCCCTGACGAATTCGGCGGCTACGTTGTTGATATTGAATTTCTGGTAATAATTGTAGTATTTCGGTGGGGATTTGACTAGATTTGGAGGCATAGGGTTGTTGTGTCGTAATGACTATGACTCCCATTGTTTCTATTTGATTGAGGCGATCGCTCACTTGGGATAAACTATCACCTAATTCTTCTAATCGGCGCAGTAGTAGATAATTTACAGTTTCGGTTTGACAATCAATTAATAATTGTTGTAATTGGGTGCGTTTTCCTAAATCTTCATAAATTTTATCTACTTCCCAACCCCAATCATCTGGGCTGGGAACAGTATCTAAGAGTGGATCAGTATAAATATAAACAATTATTTTCATAATGTACAATGAAAACTTGTTTTTAACTTATATTTTATTGTCATTCAACACTTCCGGAAAATAACCAATTTTTTGAAAGTAGGAAAAATACACATTCAGTAATTCCTCATTGATAGCAGGACAGAGAATAGATATATTTCCTAACTCTGCAAGGGTTTGGTCAGCATTAAATTCTACTTTGTCCGGTGAGAATATCTTTGAGAATTTCAAAAGCAGTAATAAAGACGAGTATAACTTATCCTTGGGATACTTGGATATTTGATTCTTTATTTCCGCTAAAAAATCATTATAACTAACTTTTTCTAAAGGGTAGCCTAAAAAACAAGTTGAGTTAAAAAATTGCTCCCAAGAAGTTGACTGAGGATTAACTAAATGAAATGTTCTGCCAAAATATTTTTTTTCCAGAGATAAACTTACAATTGATTGACTGACATAATCAACTGGAATCATGTTTATTTGTGTTTTTAAATTCGGAAATCTTCCTAATTTAATACAACCTTTGAGCAAAATACATAAGAAATCTTGAATATTGCCATTGATTCCTGTTTGACTATGTCCACTAATTCTTGAAGAACGATAAATACAAGCAGGTAATCCTCTTTGTTGTGCTAATATAATTAATTGTTCTGCTACCCATTTAGTTTGTTGATAACCTCCTTTGATACTAGAAAAATCAGCAATATCTGTTTCCGTTATTTTTTCATTATCAAGATTAGTTTTATTGAAGAAAAATCCCAGGGTAGAAATAAAATGAACAGGTTTAGTTTGCAGAATACTTGCTAACCGAATAACCTCTTGTGTTCCTAACACATTCGCAGGTTTTAAAATTGAATAAGGACGAGCCGAGTTAACCCATGCTCCATTATGATAAATAATATCAATTATCCCTGCTAATTCATTAAAATCTCCCTCAGAAAGACCCAACAAAGGTTTAGATAAATCTCCCACAACGGGAATAATTCGAGAACTAAAAGTTTCTTCCCAAAGTAAATAAAATTCCAAATGTTTTTGGAGACGATTTTTGCCCTCTTTGCTATTACTACAGCGAATCAAACAATAAATATCTGCCGTAGTTTTGTGGAGCAGTTCCCTAAGTAAATAAGCACCAAGAAAGCCAGTTGCTCCTGTGAGAAAGATAGATTTTGGCTCTAGTAAATTATCTGACAGAGGATTGATAAATTGGATAGAGGAATCTAAAATTAATTCCTCTGCTAAATCTAAACTATTACCAGTAGTGTTAATCATAAATAATGGGTTTTTGCCTATTCCTTGAATACCTTGTGCGTAAACTTATGAGAAAACTATCCGATTGTGTATCCAGCTTCCTCACATAAAGGTTGACAATAAATATTTAATTTTTCTACATCTTCTGCGTTCATTGAGCTTTTCCAACCATCTATTTTACCTGTTCTAAATGTTCTAGCACCAGGATTATAAATTTCACCTAACTGAGAAAGAATAGTATCATCAAAAGGAATATCTAAATAAGAGCAGATTTTGTAGACAACAGCTTCTTGTTTTTCCTTAGTTCCTCCACCCTGTTCCCCAACCAAATCTTCAAAGTGGATAAATAAACAATTTTCTTCATTACGCCAAGCTAACATAGAACGATACACTTCGGCAAAATTTTTGATTTCTACTCCTACTTTTACAGCATACCCTCCCTCTAAAATAAAGTCTAAGCGTTGGGTAGGAGACATTAAACTAAAATCATCTTCTAAAAAGTGTCTTCCTGGCATTTTACCTGTATCTAAAACAAAGGGAATTAAAGAAAAAACGACAGCGCGAGGATCACGAATTATAAAGACCTGTTGATAATTTAATTCGTTCAGAATTGGCGTTAATAGAGGTGTCCAAGGAATATGACCTAAAATATATTGCTTTGGGGAAATCAGTGTTAACCAATGTCGAAAAGTTGCGGAATCTACATAACATGGGGTTAAAGCACCGATACTAATTTTCTGATCTGATTCTGTTTGATGTTCTAATCTCTTTTTGACTTCTCCATAATTAAAGAATAGAGGTGTTTCTGTGATTTCTCCTGGTTCAAAATGTTCTTTATACCCCAAAATTTCTACAGCTTTGGCTAATAAATGAGTACCACTTTTAGGCAAAGAATTAATTAATAGTCTCTTGGTTGCAGATTGTTCTTCAGTCATGATCTTAGTGGGGAAAATTAAAAATTGACAGTTGGTAGTAATTCAGGAGTATTTGGAAGATATAGCGTTTTCTGATCTAATGAGGTACAAAATTATCTGCGTTCAATTCTTACTTCCTCTAACATACCTCTAAGATACAAGGTTGGGTTGTGGAACGTAAACGTTCGCGGAGCAATCGGAACGAAACCCAACAAAATCCTTGGTAATGTTGGGTTTCGCTGTCGCTCAACCCAACCTACATTTCCTTAACCGACAAGTATTGTATGGTAGATAGGTTTTCTAAGCCATAGCCATATTTAGGGTAAACTTTCAAAAATCAAATAGTAATCCTATATCAAGTTTAGAACATTCCGATGGGTGGGACATAATCACCATCAATTCGCACATCTAATACTGTTGGTTTGGAATCGTTATAAATTGCCTCATAATCTAGATTTTTTAAATCTTGACCATTATGAATAATATAACCATTTGCCCCCATTCCTTTGGCTATTTGACTAAAATCAACTGAAGGTAAAATAAACTCCAGTTTTTCAGTTCCTGTTTGCTTATGTCTATGTTTCACCATACCGAAAGATTGGTCATTTAAAATAATAAAAATGACTGGTAATTTTTCAGCCACAGCCACAGCCAGTTCGTTTCCGTGCATTAAGAAGCAACCATCTCCTGTTAGGCAAACAATGGGGGTATTTTTAACGCCAAAAGCTGTGCCAACTGCACTACCAATTCCCCACCCCATCGGGGCTGTTACTGCTCCTAGACGGTAATTTTCGGGACGATGGGGAAATAAATAATGAATACTCCAAGTTAACCAATTACCTACATCAATTAGATAGCGAGTTTCTGGGGGGAAATGCTGTATAAGTTCACTGATTAATTGTTGGGGTTTAACTGGGGATTGATCATTTAATAGTTTATAACTATCTGGATCTTTAACTGTAATTTGAGTGGGTTGATATGGATGATGGTTTAATAATTCGGGGGAGGTTGTTGATAGTTTTGGTTTTAAGTGTCCTGTTTTCTGAGCATTTTCTAGGCGTGTATGTAATTCTTTAAGTATGGTTTTAATAGTTCCTTGGATGTGCAATTCTGCCATTGGAGAACTGTTAAAACACTGATCTGCATGATGGATATGGACTAATTTTTTAGTTAATACTGCGTTATCCCAATTGGAGGTTTCCCATTGTCCTAAGTTCATACCTACAGCTAAAATTAAACCGACAGATTCATCGGTGAGGGCTTGACGGGCTGTTTGATGGCCAGCAAACCCAAATACGCCTTTTGCTAAGGGATGATAAGGATTAACGCAGGTTTTGCCGCTTTGGGTTGTAGCTATAGGAGCATTAATTAATTCTGCTAAGGCTATAATTTCTGAGGATGCTTGTTTACAATCTTGACCAATCCAAAGGGCGATAGTTTGTCCTTGATTTAATACATTGGATACGGTTTGAGAAAGATGATCTAAGGCTTTTAAATCAACTAATGCTGGGGGTTGGGTTAATAGTTGAGGTATATGAGGATAGGTAAGAGATGGTGGGGCTTCAGCGCGGAAGAGATTTACAGGAATGCTGAGATGAGCCGGTCCAAAAGGCGATCGCAAAGCGGTTGTTAAGGCCGCAACTAATTTTCTTTCTAGTTGATTGGCATGGGTAACGAGAGTGTTATAACGGGTACAGTGTTTGAACATCGCCACTGTATCTATCGTATCAGGTGATGATTCCTGAAAGGCACTCCAGCTAAAATGAGATAGCATGGTTTGGGCGGTAATCACAAGCATGGGGATGCCTTCACCATAAGCGGAAGCTACCCCTGTAATTACATTGGTGCTACCTGGACCTGTTGTAGCACAGCAAACTCCAATTTTTCCAGTTTCACGGGCATAGCCATCAGCCATAAAAGCCGCACCGGTTTCATGACAAGTTAAAATTGGCCGGATTCCCCCACGTTTTTCGCTACGTGCTAAGGCTTCATATAATGCGCTATTGTGTCCCCCAGGTATGCCGAAAACATATTCTACTCCTAATTGTTCTAAGTAATCTACAATTAAATCACTCAGTGTTCTGGATTGATTTTGCTCAGGGGAAGTCAGTTGGATAGGAGATGGAGTTTGTGAGATCATTCTATTTAAGTTGGTAATGTTAACAGAGCTAAATTACTGAGAATTATGTTTTTGATTGAGAAATTGAAAATTTCAAATTAATTTACATTATTTTATAGCGGTTCTTTTGTTGAGTGACATACAAGAACCCCCTCCCCAACCCCCTCCCCCTTTGGGTTCACCGGTCACAGATAAAGATGACGATATTGGGTTTCTTGACCCCTGGAATGCCGATGGCTTCAAAGGATAAAACGTTTTGGCTTAATGTGGGGTTGTCTGACATGATACTAATTCCTCAAATTTATGAATTCGGAATTTACACAATGACTGGCTATTTGACTAAAATCAACTAAAAGAAAAATAAACTCTGATAGTTCATTTCCTGGTTGCTAATGTCTGTGTTTGACTATACCATAATATTGATGCAAAAAATTAAGAATTAAAAATTAATTCACATTATTTTATACTTGAGCAGTGGTTTTTAGTCCTTTTTCAAGAGAACTGATTTGTTTTTGTATACCTTGACCAATTTCAGCGGAATAACCATCAAAGGTGTAGCCAAATAATGCTATATCTTCTTGAAAATTTTCTTCTACCAGTTTTATGGTTTTGGGGTTGTAATATTCTTGATAGTTTCTATGTTTGGACTGATTCAAATAGGGTAATGAAGTTTGTAAGTTAAGCTGTTGACAAACATAATTCAGGTCTGTTGCTAAGGTTTCGTATCTACCAATATAATCAACTATTAGTCTGCCTTGGGAGTCAGTAATAATTTCTTTTTGGAGTTTAGTCGCTCCCTTGGGAAAGGGGTTTTTGGTGTTAATTACCCATTTTAAATATTCCTCAAATCCAGCCATTGATTTTACTAATTCATGTCTGATATGAGCTTTTTCTTTGAGAATAAAGTGATAATAGGATACTTGCCAATCCCAAGGGTTTCTGACAAAAGCAAATTTATAAAAACTGTTATAGATTTCTGGGGACAATTCCTTTTGAACGTCCTTAGCTTTAGCGTGCCAAAGAGAAGATTCCCATATTTCATAGAAGGGATTAATTTTGTCTCCTAACATTCTTTGGGGACGATTAATTTTAAATTTTTCGGGTTCTTGAGCATAGGATTGTAACGCCTCTTTAATACTCGAACCCGCAGCTTTAGCGATGTGAAAAAAAATGAACTTGTGACTGTAAGATATTAACATTGGTATAGGTCTTTGTATTTATAAATTGCTTCTAAATTTGGTTGACTGAAAGTTATTCAACTTCAACAATAGATTTATTTTCGGGCTTAAATAGGACGGAAAAAATTGAAGGATTAACCTTAACGTATTTGATGACTAAGACACTCAGCCAAATATTCCAGGTAATCATGGTGATGCTAGTAGCGATCGCTGCTCCTACCATCCCGAAATAAGGAATAGCGATCGCATTTAAAACTATGTTCATTAAAGCACACCAACCAAACACAGGCAAGGACTTATTTTGATGACCTGTCATGACCATCAAAGAGCCAACCGAACCACATAAAGCATCAACCAAACGTCCAATCACCAAAACTTTCAAAGTCCAATTAGCCGTGATAAAATCCGAGCCAAAAATACTGAGAACAGGTTGAGTAAACAGCAATAAGCAGACAGAAATCAACACTGTAGGAATAAATATCCAGATATTGGCCTCAGACACCAGTTTTTGTAACCCCGAAGAATCTTTTTTAGCATAAAGGGTTGCAAATCTGGGTGCAGCCACTATATTTAATGTTAGCAAGGCTAAACCTGGCCACTGAGCAGTTTTTACCGCCGCATTGTAAATTCCGGCTGGTTCAGGCCCTATCAAAGAACCCACCATCAGAATATCAGATTGATCTAAAATCACAAAAAATGACTGTTGAATCAACAAAATCAGCGATAATTCTACCCACTCACGGTAAGCATAAACAGGAGTTGTCGGTGTAAATTCTTGATTAAACTTCCTTCGCACTAACAGAAGTTGCACTGTCGTCACCGCAAACAATATCACTCCAGCTAGGATAATCAAGGATAAACTATTGAGGCTATGGTGATCTCTCCAGATTATGAATCCTGCTCCTAGCACTAAGATAGGATAGATAATATCAGCAGGCATATAGGCTAGAGCAATTTCCTCTAAGGCTGTGGCGACTCCCTTGTACAAACTAACTAAAGCCTGTAGGGGTAATATCCAGATTCCCATTAATAGAGGAATTGCATAAACAAATTCATGGTAATTATTTATTGATAAGACGATTCCGATGACAATTAAGGACACAGTTAGGCTTCCTAGTAATATTAATAGCCAACTTCCCCGCACAATGCCGTGTAAACTGCCAAAATCTTGTTTAACTTTATATTCTCCAATTAAACGGACAGTAGTGCGAGGTAATCCTAATCCTGCTGGTAGAGCTAAAAATAAAGTCCAAGCCGTCACATATTCATAAATCCCATATTCGATTCGCCCCATCCATCGCGCCAACAAAACTTGCAACAAATAGGTAATAAAAAGACTACTAATTTGCACAACCAAAGCTATAGTGGCATCTTTGGTAAAGCCCTTGAAGCTGATATTTTGGGGAGACTCTGTAAAGGTTGATTCAGTCATAATATGAATTTAGGTTAAGAGTTTTTGTAGGTTGGGTTAAGCGACAGCGCAACCCAACAAAAGTCTGTAAATGTTGGGTAACAAGAACGTCAACCCAACCTACCTGATTTCACATTTTTAGATTATTCAGCACAGACCAAATTAAGAGCCTGTTTTACTTCTTTGAAAGTCAATTCTAATTTTTCCACTAATTCATCACATTGAGTTTCTGTAATAATAAAAGGTGGCGAAATTAAAATGTGATCTCCATCTACTCCTATTCCCGTACCAAATCTACCTCGGAGAATTAAGCCATTTTTTAAGCCTATTTGCATGATTTTTTCAGTTATGCCCAGGGAACGGGAAAATGGTTGATGAGTCTCTCGGTTTTGGACAAATTCAATCCCTATTAATAACCCTTCTCCGCGAACATCTCCAATGAATGATTCCCGTGCAGCCAACTTTTGTAATTCATTTTTCAGATATTTACCGATGACTGCACATTTTTCAATCAGATTATGTTCAGCAAGATAGTTTTGTACAGCTAAGGCCGCAGCGCAACTAATGGGATGTCCCGCATAGGTGAACAATGATAGGGGTATATTTTTAGTGGCATGATCAAATATTTCTCGAACCCTTTTGTGAATAATCACGGCTCCAATGGGCGCGTATCCACTACTTAAGGCTTTTGTGGCTGTGATCATATCCGGGATGACATTCCAGTGGTCAATTCCAAAATTCTTACCAGTGCGACCGAAGCCTGTGATAATTTCTTCGGAAATGAAAAGAATATCGTAAAAATCACAAATTTCTCGAATTTTTTCATAATAACCCGGTGGGGGAACGATCGCACTACCGGCACCACCAATAATCGGTTCGGCAATAAAAGCGGCTATGGTATCGGGGCCTTCTTGTTCTATTGTCCTGGCTAGTTCATTAGCGCAAGCCAGTTGACAACTGGGATAGGTGAGTCCATAGGGACATTGATAACAATGGGGGGCTTGAATATGGGGAAAATTTAATAAATCAAAGGGCGGTAAACTGCTGCGAACAAACCGACTCCCGGACATGGCTAGAGTCGCAATTGTATGTCCGTGATAACTATGCCAACGGGAGATAATTTTGTATTTGCTGGGTTTTCCTCGGAGTTGATGGTAATAGAGTGCCACTTGAAAAGCCATTTCATTGGCTGTTGAGCCACTGGTAACGAAACCAACTCTATCCATTCCCTCTGGAGCCATTGCTGTGACGACATCTGCCAAATGTTCCTGGGGTTCGGAGGTAAATTGAGCTTTATGGATGAAACACAGTTGACGAGATTGTTCGGCGATCGCATCAGCTACTTCTGTAACACCATGGCCAATGGAAATAACATGAGTTCCCCCGATAGCGTCTAGATAGGATTTACCTTCGGAATCATAAACATAAATCCCTTTGCCATGAGTTGGCATCAAACAGGTTTTATGCCAGCGAGGTGTATTAAAAACGTGAGATTGTTTTTCGTTCATTTTATATTTTTTAGATGAAAAAACTAGTGGGGAATTTTTCGGTAATCATCATTACAGGTTGATTTTGTGAAAACACTCGATAAGTCCGTGAAAAGAGGTTTTCATCTTTGTTAATTTTAAAATCCTCAGCTAAATTACCAGCAAGTTCTTGAGATAAATCAACAATTTCTTTAAAGGTTTCCACGCGATATTCTAACCAGAGTTTACCAATGGGTTTTGCTGAGTTGAGTAACTGGTCTTTAAATCTTGGATCTAGTCGGTCGGGAACCACAATAGATTCAGCATAAATCCAGTTTTTTTGGCTAATTCTTCCTTGGAGAAATATTCTCCTTTTAATAACTTTGCTGCCCACTTCCAGATTTAAAAGAGGGATATTTTCAGTAATGTTGACTATTTCTTCAGAAAGTTTAATAATTGCAATCTTTTCTAATAGATAAATTTCCAGAATATCAGTTAAAGTTCCATCAGTAATTAAGATAATTCGCTGAAGTGTACTTAATTCAGCAAGTTCAATTGGGCTTCTGCTTAAACTATTTTTCAATAATTCAATTTTACATTTATCAAGTTCTTGTGCCTGTAGCATGAAGATAATTCCTTTGCAAATAATAAGTCAAAAAGGTTGCAGAAGTTAATTAAAAATTAACTTTGCAGATACCAAGTTTGTCAATGGTCTTAATAGTACGAATTCTACTTTTATGAAATATTTTGAGCAACCATTTCTCCTATTGCTATGGAAAAATTCACTTTTATTCCGGCTTCAAAGTTCGGTAATTTTTGCTTTGATGCTTTTTCTGAAGCAATTATGGAACATAAGTAGGTGGGCTGAGAAAAAACAAAATGTGTAAAGAAAAGTAAAATCGCCCAAAACTTCTTCACTCTTGCCTTGCCATAACGACAATTTTTAACGCCAACCTACTTAATGTTAAAATTTGCCCCTTTCTAGAATATTAATGAGGTTTTCTAAATCTGGCAGGACTGTAGCCAGTTCCCTGGCGTTTTTGCGCCATTTTTCAGCCGACGGGGTGGATAAGGTTCGTTGAGCGATCGCTAAAGGTTGAGAAAGCATTTGCTCAATATGTTGATCTTGATGGAGTTGGGCAAATTCGGCGATGTCGTTGATGGTTTTTTGCGATCGCTCAACCAAGTCCTGATAATTAACTAAGTGCCAACAAGAGGAATCCAGGGTTTTTAAGTCTTCTATCAGGCAAGAATTCGCTGTTTTCCACTGATGAGCAGCAATTTCGACCAATGAGGACTTTTGCAAAGATGACCATTCGGGAACGAGGAGAAAACTCCAATTGCGATAAGGCCAACCTGGTAGGGGTTGATAGGAAATAAACCTCTGCGATCGCCACCCTTCCATTAAACTACTGATATTTTCTTTAGGTTCTCGATAGAGATAGATAAAGAGAGCATCAGGAAATATGGCTTTTATGAAAGGAACTCTCAGGGCGTTCTTGGGTGTTTTTTCCAGAAACCGAATTTTATTTGGCCGTTCTGACTCAGGAAGATGGAGATATTTCACTCCTTCCCGATTTTGCAATTGTTGAACAAAGCGTTTTTTCAGATTTAAACCAATTTCTGAGGTAGCATCACTTTCTATCAAGCGATTAGAACTAAAATTTCGCGCTCTTGGGTGTAACGCCGGAATCCCTTCGATAATTTCATGACTTTCATCGCCAATTGTCCACAAATCAGGAAATTGAGCTAGGGTTTCAAATAATAAGCTACTCCCGGCTCTAGGTGCAGAAACGATAAAAATTGGCTTTGTAAACTCTGGAATCAGGAAATTTTGGTTTTCATCCCTTTCCAACTTGGCTTTCAGCCTTCTTCTAGTTATGGATAGCTGTCTATTCAAGGGTACGGAAACAGGTTTGGGTGTTGACAACATGGAAATAATGACGTTAACTGCCCCATTTCCTGTTCCTGATGGGGGTAGCCATTTTTTTGCCAAGGGGGCTATTTTTTCGCCAAAATCTGCGATCAAATCACCATAGGCTAGTTCCCCTCGGTAGTGGTTTCCAAAGTCTGTAAAAGCCTTTTGCCATTGATATTTAAAGTCTTCCAACCTCTGGATCAATTGCTCTATATCCATTTGAGGAATTAGGGAATCTTTGAGATCCCCCAAAATAGCGATCACTTGTTCCTCAATTTCCGAGGGAGTTAAAATTGGTAAATCATTGAGTTGGGACACAGGCAAATTCATGGGATTTTAGCTGATATTTTTCAAAGATGCTGCTAAGGTTTCCCCTACATAGTCTCCATACAGAATACCTTTGGAGGTTAACTCAATTTCTGTGTTCGATACTTTGATAAAACCCCCGCTTTCCAGTTGGTTTAAAGTTGCACCGCAGAGAAATTGTAATTTAAATCCGTGTCTTTGCTGAAATCTCACTAAATCAAAGCGTAATAGCTTCATACCTAGTAAAACTTCCCGCACTATCCGATCTAAGCTAGTGAACTGATAACCACGCGCTAAAGGCACTTCTCCTGTTGTCATCAGGCTGGTATATTTTTCCATGTCGCTGGTATTTTGCAGCAAAGAATCGCCTAAGTATCCGAATGCAGACACTCCAAAGCCATAGAAGTCCATGCCCTGCCAACTATTAAAAATGTACTCGCTACGAGCGCTCTCTTTGTTGGTATAAGTAAAATGACTCCAAGGTTGATAGTCTGCCCGTTCTAGGCGTTCCATTGCCAACTCCATAAAGTGCATTTCTAGCTCTTCTGATGGCAATTCTATGATGTCTTCCCGGACACCTTGCTGAAATACCTCTGTATTAGCAAAGGCTTCCATTTTGTAAACTGTAATACTTTCTACCCCTGTTTTCAGAGCGCATTCTAGGCTTTCTTTCCAGGTCTCTGTGGTTTCTCCAGCTAATCCACTCAATAAATCAATATTAATTGACCATTGCCCATTACCGGCTTTTTGAGCCACATCTATCGCCCGATAAGCCTGTTTTTCGTCGTGTCCCCGGCCACTTAATTTAATGATTTCATTATTAAAAGACTGGATTCCTAAACTCAGACGATTTACCCCTATTTCTCTGAGAACATTCATTTTTGATGGGGAAACGCTCAGAGGTTCTGCTTCCAATGAGAACTGGATTCTTTCATCAAACAGATGGAAATTTTCTCGCAAAGCTGAGACAATTTGCACCAGGTGATTTTCTTCTAATACTGTGGGCGTTCCTCCACCAAAATAAACGGCTTTAATGGGTCTTTTACTTAAATTAAATTTCTCTGCAACCATTTTAATTTCTTGGCAGAGCGCATCTACATATCCAGGGATTTCCGGTCTTTCTTTGAGATCAACGGTTTTGTAATAACAGAAAGCACATCGTTGGGTACAAAAAGGAATATGAATATAAAGACAAAGAGGATCTTCTTGGAGTTTTTCATTCACTACGCCTCTTTTCCACTGCCGAAACGGGGGATAATTAGGATTTAGTGGCAGACGCTTAGGGGTTTGGATTTCCGAACGTTCAACTGTTAAAGTCATGATTTTTAATAACCTAGTGTGTATTGAGAAATGCTGATTAACATTGGGTGTAGAAAACCACGACTACAAAGGTATTTCTGCGAACTCCCTATCATGTTTAGTGGTTAACTTTTTACATTTTCTGGCATTTTCTGAGCAATACAATCAGCTAAAACATTGAGGTTACTAAAGGATTCTAGATTTAACTCAGAGTCAAAAAACTCAATATTAAAACGCTTTTCGGTTAAGGCAATTAATTCCACAATGGCGATGGAATCTAATCCTAATCCGTCTTCAAATAGGGAAACTGTTTCATCAATTTCTTCTTCTTTAAGGTTGACATCCAATTCTTGGGCGATAACAGTTTTCAGTTGATTAACGATGGTTGTAGGCATTTCAAGACCTCTGTGGTAAAACACTAATTAATTTTTGTCTATCAATCTTACCATTGGGTAACATTGGTAAGGCTTTGATAATAAGTATTTGATCGGGAATAGCCCGCTTCAATAAGATATTAAAACATGATGCTTTAATATCATTTTCATCAAGATTGGCACTCTTTGACAAGATACAGAAAGCAACTAAACCTTTCCCCCTTTGACTTTCCCCGTAGGATTCTACCACAACGGTTTCAATTCCCGTAATCTTTTCCATATTCTTTTCAATATCAGAAAATAATACTAAAAATCCATCACGGTTAACGCTGCGATCGCATCTTCCCCAAACTTCTAGATGACCTTCTGCACGGAGTTTTCCCAGGTCTTTCATGGCTATATAACCATCTGGCTCTGTTTGTTCGGGTATAATTGGCTGACCTGCTGTATCAACATAACCATCAAAACCATAAGGATGATGACAGTAAATCTCTCCAACCCCTTGTTCTTGAGCGTCTACAGACTGGGGTTTTATTCGTATTTTTACCCCAGACATAGGTAAACCCACAGTTTGACAACGCACATCTTTTTCGTCTTTGGGACTACCAGCAGCGATCGCTCCCATTTCTGTACTACCGTATAATTTAACTAAACAGCCAAAATTCTGTTCATACTTCGTAAAGGTATCCTCTTTAATCCCATCTCCCGCAATTACCGTCAGTTTATAATCTCTAGCTGATTTTCGTCCTTTAATTAAGGTTTTGCAAAAGCTAGGAGTCATAAAAGCGACATTAGGATTAAAGTCTTTTTCTCTTTGCAAATATCTGAGTAGGTTTGCACCTTTTTGCAGATCAATAGCAGCACCAACGGCTACACTGGGAAGAAAAGCAGCCCCCAAACCATACATATGATAAAGAGGGACAGGAATAGCAACTCGATCATTAGGGCTTAATGTCAGTCTTTCCACACAATTAAGAGCATTTTTTAGCACTTGCTCATGGGAGTGAACAACCATTTTGGGATTTCCCGTACTCCCAGATGTCCGCATATACAGCTTTTTCCCCCCATCATCAATCGGTTGATATTCCTCGTTTTCGGTGATTTTTAACCAACTATCAAATTTTGTGAGGTCATCTATTTTTCCTAGATTTTCCCTAGTTGGGATCATTTGATAGTGACAAAATGAAGGAATAACAGCAGGTTGATCTGCTTGAGGTAGCAAGAGAAAACTATAGCCTTTTTCCAGCAAATACAACAAAGTTAAGGCACTAGGCAGGGAATTTTCACATTCTAGAGCTAAACAGTCTGTAATACTAATCTTGTTTTTTTCCAAGAATATTGATAAATCCTCGAAAATGTCTATAACATCCTGCCAAGAACAGGTTAATTGTCCATCAGTTAGGGTGCTTTCTGGCTGTAAACTCACAGCAGGGATATTTTGAGTGAAAAACATGATTAATCAATTTCGGTGCTTAAATTTCAGGAGTTTAACACCTGAGATAACAAAATTTTCGGGCGATCGCTGCTAAAAAAATTTAAAAAATACAATTCTTTAGATATTTTGACAAAATCACGTCCGTAGTATAACCTAAGCAAGCAAACATACCAGGTACTCTTATGGAAAAAAAACGGGGTTTTATACTGTGGCTGACAGGACTCAGCGGTGCAGGTAAAAGTACACTTTCTCACGGACTAGAGAGTGTACTCAAGGAACGCGGAATTTCAGTAGAAGTTCTAGATGGAGATATAGTCAGAACAAATCTTTCCCAAGGTCTGAGCTTTAGCAAAGAAGACCGCGATACTAATGTTTATCGTGTTGGCTTTGTTGCAAATCTACTGAGCCGAAATCAAGTAGGAGTAATTGTTTCTTTAATTAGTCCCTATCGAGATGTGAGAAATAAACTGCGTGAAACAACAACAAATTTTATAGAAGTATACGTGAATGCCTCTTTAGAGGTTTGTGAAGCAAGAGATGTGAAGGGTCTGTATTTAAAAGCTAGAAGTGGAGAGATCAAAGGCTTTACTGGCATTGATGATCCTTATGAAGAACCAATGAATCCTGATATTGTTTGTTATACGTCAGTCGAAACCATCGAGGAAAGTATAGCTAAGGTAATTGGTTTTCTCACAGAACAAAATTACCTTACAGATGCGTAAGCTGTCACGGATTTAAATTGTTGCTTGAGACAAGGGAACAGGCTTCGCTGTGAGCGTTAGTGGTCAGTGAGCCTCTCAAACTGCCGAACGGGAACAGATAAGAGTTTGATGGTTTAATTTTCTCACTTCACTAAATCAAATTTAGCTGCGTATTAGCTTAATTCATAATTGCAGTAGTTCAGAGTGGAGTTGAGTATAGTTGGTTGAGGCGATCGCGGTGATCGCTCACTTGGGATAAACTCTCACCTAATTCTTCTAATCGGCGCAGCAGTAGATAATTTACAGTTTCGGTTTGACAATCAATTAATAATTGTTGTAATTGGGTGCGTTTTCCTAAATCTTCATAAATTTTATCTACTTCCCAACCCCAATCATCTGGGCTGGGAACAGTATCTAGGAGTGGATCAGTATAAATATAAACAATAATTTTCATGGGGAGAAATAAGGGAGAATTGGATCTTTTCCTCAATTATTAATTGCAAAAACTCGACTAATCTCCTAATTATGCAATACTGATGACATTTTCTGAGGTGTTTTATAAACTGTGAGTCTGCAAACTGATATTGAAACAACAAACTTTTTGTTGAAAAATACAAAAGCAAAAGATAGCAATTTATCAGTAATTATATCCACTCTCTAATTTGTCATCAATTGACATGATAATATGAATTCTCTTCCAGTTGACATAGTTGAACCACTGGATATTCAGACTTCCAATCTTGACTCTTCACTAATTAAACAGTTTCCTAAGCAATTTACTAAAAACGATATTCGTACCAGTTTACAAGCTTCTACGGCAGATGCTATTTTTGCATCTATTTTTTCTTTGAGTACGGGGGGAATTTTAGTCAGTAATTTGTTAGTCGAGTTGGATGCTACTCCAGTGATATTTGGAATGCTATCCTCAATTCCCATGCTGGTAAATTTTGTTCAACCTGTGGGTGCTTACATTTCCGAACAGACTACCAGTAGATTCAAGTATTCTCTATTAACCTTTGGAACTTCTCGTTTGTTATGGCTAATTCTGGTAATTGGTATTTTTGCTAATAATTCCAGTGTCCTAAATTCCCAACAATTGGTAGTATTAACACTGTCAATTGTTCTCTTTAGTCATCTTTTAGGAGGATTAGGAAGTGCATCTTGGCTAAGTTGGTTAGCAATTATTATTCCCCGCAGGTTACGAGGGAGATATTTTGGGATTCGGAATAGTGCTTGTCATCTGACGAATTTAATATGTATTCCTTTAGCGGGATTAGTAATATCACATTGGTATGGTGGAACTATCCAAGGTTATGGATTAGTTCTATCTTTAGGGACTATTTGCGGGATTATTAGTTTGTTTTGCCAGTATTTCCAAGTAGATGTCAATCCGCAATTACAAAATCAGTATAGTTTAAATGGTTGTGAAAATCCTCCTGAAGATATTTGCCAAGAAAAAACTAATTGGACTAGTATTATTGGGGAGAACTCTAAATTCTTACTATTTCTACTTTATTTCAGTATTTGGATGTTGGCTGTGCATTTGAGCGCACCTTTTTTCAACTTCTATTTATTAGATACTTTAGATTTAGATGTGACTTTAGTAACTATTTATAGCAGTCTTCAGACTGGGGCAAATCTGTTAGTGTTGATTTTATGGGGGAAATTAGCTGATAGAATTGGTAATCGTCCCATTCTCATCTGTGTTGGCTTTTTAGTCGCAATTACACCATTATTATGGTTAGGAATTGGTAATCATCAACTTGACTTTTGGCTATGGTTGCCGCTTTTACATATTTTCACTGGCATCACTTGGGCAGGTGTTGATTTATGTAGCACTAATATGTATCTGGGAATTGCTCCTGTGAGGAATAAATCTATCTATTTTGCCATTGTTGCGGCTGTAGGGGGGGTAAGTGGAGCTTTAGGTACAACAATCGGCGGTTTTATTGCCCAAAGTCCTAATTTTGGCGGTTTATTAGGTTTATTTGCCCTTTCTAGCCTGTGCCGACTATTAGGGCTACTTCCCCTGATTTTCGTCCAAGAACCGGGAAAATGAAGAATGAAGAATGAAGAATGAAGAATGAAGAATGAAGAATGAAGAATGAAATTTCTCCCCTACTCAACAGTAGCGGAACTCAATTTCATTGTTTCCCACAAAACCATGTTTGGTGTTGTTGTGGGGAGTGGTTGATGGAGGGCAATTAGTTGTGCCAAGGTAGTTTTTAATTGTGTGCGGGGGACGATATCATCAACAAATCCATGTTTTAGTAAGTCCTCGGCGGTTTGGAAATCTTCTGGTAGTTTTTCTCTGAGGGTTTGTTCAATTACCCGTCTGCCGGCAAAACCAATTGTTGCTTTGGGTTCGGCGATGATGAGATCACCCAACATGGCGAAACTGGCGGTAACACCTCCGGTAGTGGGGTTGGTTAAAATGGGAATATATAATAGTTTAGAGTCTCGGTGACGTTGGAGGGCGGCGGATATTTTTGCCATTTGCATTAAAGACAGCATTCCTTCCTGCATTCTCGCACCGCCTGATGTGCAAATGATGACTACAGGATAACGGCGTTGGGTGGCTTGTTCAATCATGCGGGTGAGTTTTTCACCGACGACAGAACCCATGCTTCCACCCATGAACCGGAAGTCCATGACTCCTAATGCTATGGGTAAGGTGTTAATTTGACCTAGTCCAGTTTTGACAGCATCTACAAGTCCTAGTTTTTCTTGTGTTTCTCGTAAGCGATCGCTATAGGGTTTGCGATCGCGGAATTGTAAGGGATCAGTAGGATGTAAATGCTCATCTAATGGTTTCCAAGTATTAGCATCAATTAATTGGCGAATCCGTTCATCACTATCAACTCGATTATGATGACCACAATCAACGCAAACCATTTGATTAGCTCTTAAATCTTTTGCATAGCTCAGAACACCACACTTAGGGCATTTATGCCATAAACCATCGGCAATTTCCCGTTCTTGGCGTTCTGAATTGGTGCTTCCCGATTTACGCCGATTTGCGAACCAATCAAATAGAGACTTTAAACCGCGTGATTCTTCGTTGTTTGCCATTTTTATTTTATGTAATTAGGTATTAGGTCAAAATCAGAACTATGATTTGGCTGATTAAATGTCTTAACTATGATTTGTGTGACTGTTTTGATTTGGATGATTAGTTAATCGTAAAAATCATAAAAATCATAGTTTAGACATATTACCAACATCTCAAATCTCAATGGGGTAATAGCAGCTACAGTCAGTATGGATACAGGCTTGGGTTGATAAAACCATAAGCATGAAAAAAAGATTTAAAAAATGATCTTAATATCCAGGCAAAAATAATCTCAGATAGTTGGACAAAATAGTTTCACCACAAAAAACAGTGATTACCGCACCTAACGCGAGGAAGGGTCCAAAAGGCATTTTTTGTCCCATTTGGTGACGGGAGAGGATAATTGCGCCCCCACCGATGAATACTCCCAAAATGCAGGAAATAAACCCCGCTATGAGTAAATAACGCCATCCTAACCATGCTCCCATCATAGCAGCTAATTTAGCGTCACCTGCACCCATGACCGTTTTGCCAAAAGCCATAGAACCTAAAAGGGCGATCGCATCAAACAACCATAAACCCAGAACGGCACCGGCTATTCCGGTTATTAAGCGTTTTGATAAGCCCACCGCAGTCGGTTCTGATAGCCAACCAACAGATATTTGAAAGACTATTCCTAAAATTAAACCCGATTTAGTCAACGGGTTGGGTAGGGTCATTGTATCTAAATCTATAAGAGATAGAGCCAATAACCAACTACAAAAAGCCCAATATCCCAGGGTAAAAATTGAAAATTGAAAAACCCAAAATACTATTAAAAATATTATCCCTGTTAACGCCTCTATTAATGGATAACGGCGAGAAATCTGAGTTTGGCAATAACGACACCGCCCTTTTAACCACAACCAACCAAAAACTGGGATATTATCATAGGCTTTTAACCTATTTAAGCACTTGGGACAGCGAGAAGGTGGCCACAGCACTGATAACCCAGTCGGTAGCCGATAAACTACAACATTAATAAAACTACCGAGAGATGTCCCCAAGACAAAAACAATGATACTTGCTGGAATATAAATCAAAATGTCCATATTGTTATTTGTCAGTTGCTAGTTGACTAATACATATAGGACTCAATTTGATTTAAGGGGACAAAGCATTCCTGTGGTAACAGCACTGGGTAATGAGTAAAAATCACCTTACCCCGATGAGTTACCCGACTAATTGCTACCCCTGTAGCTTTTCCTACTATTTCTGGATGGACTTCACAGTAGGTATAGTAAATATGACTAGCGGCTCTAATTACAGTAGGATCAATCAAAGACGGGTGCTTTTTTGGTGAGGTAAAGTTTGCTTGTTCTTGTTGTAAAGCGTACACTATTTGCTTTTATGTAAGTTATAGATTTGCTCTTAGTTTATCTGAAAATTTTCACAATAGATGCTGAAATTTCCAGATTTATCCTTTAACGTGATTTTAATTCGAGAATTTCCATGAGTGCTTCACCCATAGCTTGACAACCGACTAGTTTCATTCCTGGGGACATAATATCTCCTGTGCGATAACCTTGTTGTAAAACTTGTAACACACTATTTTCAATTAAGTCTGCTGCTTCTGGTTGGTTGAAAGCATAACGCAACATCATGGCGGCACTTAAAACCTGTGCTAGAGGGTTGGCTTTATCAAGTCCGGCAATATCTGGGGCTGAACCGTGAACTGGTTCATAGACACCAGGACCATCAGCACCCAAACTGGCAGAAGGTAACATTCCTATACTACCAGTTAACATCGCCGCCGCATCGGAGAGAATGTCACCAAATAGGTTGCCTGTGACAATTGTATCAAATTGTTTGGGGGCGCGAACTAATTGCATGGCAGCGTTATCCACATATAAATGAGATAATTCCACATCAGTATACTCTAAGGAAAGTTGAGTGATGCGATCGCGCCACAATTGAGATACTTCTAACACATTGGCTTTATCCACAGAACAGAGTTTCCCACCCCGTTTCCGCGCTGTTTCAAAGGCTACGCGCCCAATCCGTTCAATTTCCGATTCTGTGTAAACCATCGTATTTACACCGCGTTTTTCTCCGGTTTCGGTAGCAAAAATGCCTTTTGGTTTACCAAAATAAATTCCGCCGGTGAGTTCCCGCACCACCATAATATCTACACCTTCCACAACTTCCCGTTTCAAGGTAGAAGCGTCAATTAATTGGGGAAGAATTTTTGCAGGACGTAAATTAGCAAATAGTTCTAACCCAGCCCGCAACCCTAACAAACCTGCTTCTGGGCGTAAATTCGAGGGCAGAGAATCCCATTTATAACCACCAATAGCAGCCAGCAGGACGGAATCACTATTGCGGCACATATCTAAGGTGACAGCAGGTAGAGGTTCGCCGGTTGCGTCAATAGCAGCGCCACCAATTAAGGCTGTAGAAAATTCAAAGCTAAGATCAAATCGGTTCCCTACGACTTTTAGCACGTCCACCGCTACGGACATAATTTCAGGACCAATGCCATCGCCAGGAAGTAAGGTAATGCGGTAGTTTTGAGTCATAGTCAGGTTTTGCTGGGTAAATGTTTGTAGATAAAATATCATACCTAGCAATTGTGCCAAATGGCGTGTTTAATTTTTTGGGCAATTTTGTTGGTGATTGGTGATTATAAAAACTATTATCTAAGTAGGGTTTGCTGAAAAAGTTGTCTGTGAGGGCAGGGAACTCTTAACTGGGAACTTTCTAACAGTTTCAACTATCTGGATATCCTCAATTTTCCAAATCCGACAAAGAAAAATGCACCTATTTTGAGACACCATCAGCGAAAACCTTGCACTTTTTTGTGATAAAAATCCACGAAACCCTTATTAATAAATGGTTTTAGCTTTATTTAGCAAGCCCTAAGTAGGTTAGCATTGAAAATTGTCGGTATGGGAAGGCAAGAGTGAAGAAGCTTTGGGCGATTTTACTTTTCTTTACACACTTTGGTTTTATTGTATTCACCTACTTAGTCCCCCTGGGCTATTTCATTCTAAATCCCATCAATTTCAATTAACTTTTGTCGAGATGTTGTCCCAGATTTAATTGTGATCGAGGATTTAGAAACATCAAAATTTTTAGCTAATAGTTTAATTAACTCTTCATTAGCTTTACCATCTACAGGTGGTGATTTTAAATGTACAGTTAAACTACCATCTGCTGATTCTTCAATCTTTTGCTGTTTGGAGTTTGGTTTAACTTTGACTCTTTTTTGCATGATTTATTCTCCAGAGTTTTTCTAACCACAACTAACCCAAAATAGGATCTAAAAGATAATGAAGAAAATCCCACTGCACCATAATTATTTAACCATTCATGTCCTATTCCTGGATAATATTTAAAGAAAGAAACTATCACAACAACGATGAGTTTGACACTCCCCGGTCTAAAGACGCGGGGATTCTTAATCGAATAATTGTCAAGACAACTGCTCGAATAATATCCGCTTTTCAGGTATTACCTTAGATGTACGGTTCTTGCCCTGATCCTGTTTGCCATTACTGGCAGAATCATCTCTGACAAGCGTAACTTTCCCGCAGTTCGCAGGTAGGTTTTTAATGTCTTTGCTGACAAATTTTAAATTAGCTCTTCGTAAAATTGTCCGGGAGGCTTGAGTATCAGCATGGTCAATATGACCGCAGTTTTCACAAATGAACTTTTCGCCATCTCTGTTAGCTTTACTAATATGATGACAAGCCGAACATTCTTGAGAAGTAAATTTAGGATTAACGGATAATACTGGCTTACCAGACTTCAATGCCAGCCAAGCAATCTTAGAAAATAATTCGCCCCAACTGGCATCAGAAATGGAGCGATTTAACCCACGTTTTGCAGATTGAC
>NZ_LJOU01000031.1:0-51254 GCF_001672085.1 Anabaena sp. AL93
CCAATGACCAATGACCAATGACCAATGACCAATGACCAATGACTAATGACTAATGACTAATGACTAATGACTAATGACTAATGACTAATGACTAATGACGCTAGAATAGGTCTTAAAGTGAAAATTCATTAATTCTAAATGTTTACCATTGACTTAAGCATCAGAAATACTGCTTTCCCCATATCAGTACAACGTAAGTCTACTGAAGATGCCGAGGCTGTTTACCAGCTAATTTTGGCGGCAATGCGTTCTGGAAATCCTGATATTGTGGAACTCAAGTGCGAAGGCAAAACAGAGAAAAAAATTGCTGTCCGTGCTAGTGAAATTTCGGGAGTCCAGATTATCCAAAAAGATAGTGCGGCTACTAGCAGTGGTAAACCACCTGGCTTTGCTGCTTTTACTGCTGAATAACACAAGGTATAAACATGACAGCAGTAGGCATTGAAGTTAATGATTTAAACTTCTTTTGGCCTAATGGGGAGCAAGTGATCAAATCTTGCTCTCTTCAAGTACCTAAAGGTGAGTTTTGGATGCTTCTGGGGACAAATGGCAGTGGTAAATCTACGCTTCTGAGATTAATAGCGGGTTTATTAGCTCCTCAATCTGGGGAAGTTAATATCTCACCTGCTGTTGGTTTTGTATTCCAAAATCCTGATCATCAATTGGTAATGCCAACGGTTGGTGCTGATGTGGCTTTTGGGTTGGTGGCAGAAAAGTTACAACCTGCAATGGTGAAGGCTAGGGTTGAGGAAGCTTTGGGGGCGGTAAATTTATTGTCTTTACAGCGACGACCTATTTACGCGCTTTCTGGTGGACAAAAACAACGGGTAGCTATTGCTGGAGCGATCGCTCGTCATTGTGATGTTTTATTATTAGATGAACCTACTGCTTTACTAGATCCAGATAGTCAACTCGATTTAGTGGCTAGTGTCCGTAATCTCGTTAAGAGTCGTGGCATTACGGCATTATGGGTAACTCATCGCTTAGAAGAGTTAAATTACTGTGATGGTGCTTTTTTATTGGAAAAGGGTTGTTTAGTTGATTCCGGTGAAGCGGAACGTCTCAAACAGCGATTAATTCAAGTACATCAATAGTCAGGAGGTAGGGGCGCAGGGCCTGCGCCCAGTCAGGAGTTCAGGATGAAGAAGGAATAAGTAATGGGACGGAATTAATTATACTAAACACGGTTGAGACATGGACTTTAGCACTGCTCATTGGTGTCAACTTAACGTAAAACCCATAGCCCGCCTGGGAATGAATTCCCAGTCTAATAGCAAAAGTTGTCTTTTGATGACTAAAAATCCCCAGTTTACTTTAGTAAACTTTACTTATTAGCCCGGAAATTCATTTCTGGGTGGGTGTGGAAGCCAACAAATAAGCCATCTGTAGCCTAAGTTGACACCAATGAAGCTCTTGCTTTACCCCTACGTTTAGAATCAAATTATTAAGCCGTGTTGAGTATACACAATTGATTTTTCTGTTCCCTGTTCCCTGTTCCCTCTCTCAACGAGTGAATTTAATTTTGTCCGACTATTTATTTAATTAATTAATTAATTATGAATGAAGCTTTATTTAGTATTGAAAATCTCCGTGTAGCTTATCCTCGACGTGGTGAAGAGGTGGAAAGCTGGGCGGTTGATGATGTATCTTTTATTCTTCAGCCTGGAGAAAAAATGGGATTGGTGGGAGAGTCCGGTTGTGGAAAATCTACCATTGGACGGGCAATAATGCGTTTATTGCCTAATTTCAGTCGCACGGAAGGATTAGTTAAATTCCAGGGGCAATCTGTATTAGATTTAACACCAGCCCAAATGCAAAAATTTCGTGGTGAAGCAGTGGCTTTGATTTTTCAAGATCCCATGACTCGCCTTGACCCGTTGATGACAATTGGCAATCATTGTATTGAAACTTTACAAGCTCATGCACCGGAGTTATCCAAACAGCAAGCGAAAGAAAAGGCTTTAGCGACTTTGGAAAAGGTGAAAATTCCTGCTAGTCGTTGGAGTCAATATCCCCATGAGTTTAGTGGGGGAATGCGTCAACGGGTAGCTATTGCTTTGGCTTTGCTGTTGAGTCCTAAGTTAATTGTGGCGGATGAACCAACTACAAGTTTAGATGTGACTGTTTCTGCTCAAATTCTCCAAGAATTAACGCGATTGTGTGGGGAAGAAAACATGGGATTATTATTGATTTCCCATGATTTAGCAATGGTGGGGGAATATTGCGATCGCATTGGGGTAATGTATCAGGGTAAAATGGTAGAAATGGGGAAAACGGAAACTGTATTTGCTCACCCTCAACATGAATATACTCAATCGTTATTAAAAGCAGCTTTACATATTCAACAACAAGAGGAAACGGAGAACGAAGAACAGAGAATAGAAAAGGTAAATCCCATTCTCAAAATTACAGAACTCAAACAGTATTATACTATAGAACCGAATTTTATTGAAAGAATATTTAAAGAAGAATGTCAAATAGTTAAAGCCGTAGATGACATTAATTTAGAATTGTATTCTGGGGAGATTTTGGGATTAGTAGGAGAGTCTGGTTGTGGGAAAAGTACACTTTCGAGAACTATCTTACAATTGATCAGTCCCACATCAGGAAAAGTTGAATTTTTAGGACAGGAATTAACTAGTTTATCCCGTCAAGAAATCCGTTCTTCGCGCAGACAAATTCAAATGATATTTCAAGATCCTCATGCTTGTTTAAATCCAGCTATGACCGTAGGACAAAGTATCACAGATCCTTTATTAATTCATAATTTAGCTAATGCTGAAAAAGCCAAAGAACGGGTTTTATGGATGTTAGAAAAAGTTGGTTTAACTCCAGCAGAATCATATTATCATCGTTATCCTGCTGATTTATCCGGAGGACAACAACAACGGGTAGCTATAGCCCGGGCTTTAATAACTCGTCCAAAACTGATAATATGTGATGAACCGGTGAGTATGTTAGATGCAAGTGTACAAACACAAGTTCTTGATTTGATGTTACAATTAAAAGCAGAATTTGATTTAACCTACTTGTTTATTACCCATGATTTATGGTTAGCACGGTTTTTATGCGATCGCATTGCGGTTATGAATAGTGGTAAAATAGTGGAAATAGGAGAGACTAAACAAATTTTTGCCCATCCCCAACACCCTTATACCCAAACCCTCCTAGCTGCTGCACCTTTATTAGCAAAAGCCTAACACTTATGAAGCTCATTTCATACTCACTATTTGTCAAATCGCATATATTTATCTATTTGACAAGAAGAGGTTTAAAGAGAGGTTGGTACGTAAACTTTACAACTTTTCCAACACCCTTGAAAATTTTAATTTATCTGTGTTAACCAATTACGAAAACTGCGATGATAAAGACTATAATTGATTCCTGTGCTTGTTGATTCTAAATGCAGAAATTCTCGCCATTTATCTAAAATTACCTTAACATCATATTCATCTACATCTAATCTTGCGGCTATTGTTTCCACAGATATTGGTGCTGCTTCTATCAACATAGTTAATACCAGAGAAGCCATTTTCTGTTGTTTATTAGTCATTAAATTCATTTTATCTAAATGCTGTTGATAATAAGTTTGTAAATGATCACTATCAACCTGATGATTACCAGCAGTTAAAATTTCCTTAACATACATAAAATTACTTTCTTCCTCAGTAATTTGTGTTAATAATTGATGATCAATATTGTGAGTATTCAAATAATTTTGCCGATATTTTTGAATATCAAGACGATTTTGTTCCGGGTAATTTGACAAATCTAAAGATTCCCAAGGTGTTTCAATTAATAAACCTGATTTATCTTTTACAAATGGACGACGACTGAGAATAAAATACACCTTTTCAGGAAGATAACGAGGTAAATAAAATATATTTGTACCTCTTGTTTGCTGATTCATGTTAATTTTATCACAGGCATCTATAACAATGATCAATCGTTGTTCTAAATTTAGTTTATCGCTGACTTGTTGTAATAAAGAAGACAAAAAACTACTATTTTCCGTAGTAGCATCAGGAAAATTAGATGGAAAACTTTTAATACCTTGATATTGAGCAATTTCTCGTAATTGAGTACAAATATTAGTCAAAAATTCAGCAGGATGACTTTTACCAGCTAGTTCCACATTGTAATAAAGGACTCCTGGATTTTGGCTAACATAATGAGCAAGGATAGAACTTTTGCCAATACCAGGTTCACCGATTATGGTAAAATAGCCTCGGTGACACTTATGGAGAAAGTTGTCAATAGCAGTGAAGACAAAATCACGACCGACAAAATCACGATTTTTTTCGGTAATTATTTGTCTAAATTCCGGGATATATCTAGGAATATCTGTGATAATTTTCACTTGATTTTAAGTTGCTTCCAATCGCAAAAAATGTACCCGTCCTGATTCCTCCTTTGCTATAATAGTAAAACCATCTGGAGAAAATGTACAAGAACTAATAGGACTATCAACAAGGAAAGTATTGATTTCCTGACCTGTTCGCAAATTCCACAGTTTGAGGGTATTATCCCGGGAAGCGGAAATGGCTTTTTCCCCGTCTGGACTAATTGCTAAGGTTGTTACCCAGTCCTTATGACCAATAAAAGTACGGATTTTATGACCTGGTTGCAAATTCCACAGTTTGAGGGTTTTGTCCCGGGAAGCGGAAATGGCTTTTTTACCGTCTGGACTAATTGCTAAGGTCGTTACCCAGTCCTTATGACCAATAAAGGTATAGATTTCTTTACCTGTGTCTAAATCCCACAGTTTGAGAGTATGATCATCTGAGCCGGAAATGACAGTTTTTCCGTCATGACTCATCACTAATGCTTTGATAGGACGAGTATGACCTTCAAAGCTAAAAATTACCTGATTTGTTTGTAAATCCCAAAGCTTTAGAGTACAATCATCAGCAGCAGAAACGGCTTTTTTGCCATCTGGAGTGAGAATTACTACTCTTACCGAATTATTATGGCCTCTATCTGAAGATTTTTTACTGCTGTCCAAATCCCAAAGCTTTAGAGTATAATCATCGGAGGCGGAAATAGCTCTTTCCCTGTCTGGAGTGATAGCAACCCCTCTAACTTTGTCACTATGACCTCTGAGGGTAAGAATTTCTTTACCTTTGTCTAAATCCCACAACTTCAGATTATGATCATCTGAACCAGAAACAGCAATTTTCCCATCTGGGGTCATGGATATAGCCCCTATAGAGCCTTTGTGACCTGTGAGGGTGCGAATTACTTCACCTGTTTGCAAGTTCCATAATTTTATGGTATGATCTAGTGAACCAGAAATGGCCTTTTTTCCATTAGAGGTAATTGCTATGGCTCTTACCCAGCCTGTGTGACCTTCTAGAGTACGAATTTCTTCACCATTCTGCAAGTTCCACAATTTTAAGTTATTATCACGAGAACCAGAAATAGCTATTTTTCCATTGGGAGTAATTGCTACGGCTCTAACTGCATCTTTGTGGCCTTTCAAAGTGTGAATGCAAGTAGCTTTTTTGTTATCTAAATCTAAATGCCAGAACTTGAGGGTATGATCATCTGAACCAGAAATGGCCATTTTTCCGTCTGGAGTGATTGCTACGGCTGTTACCCAGGAGTCATGACCTTCTAAGGATAACACAGGTTTACCCGTTTCTGCATTCCACAATTTTAAAGTTTTATTACGAGAACCAGAAATGACTGTTTTCCCGTCTGGGGTAATTGCTACGGCTGTTATCCAGTCGTCATTTTCCCAATTATGAATTATCTTACCAGATTGCAAATCCCAGAGTTTCAAACTGTTATCTGAAGCACCAGAAACTGCCTTTTTACCATCTTCAGTGATAGATACTGAATTTACCCACTTTTCATGACCTGTGAAATTAGCCAATAAATTGCCATTTCTGAGACTGGCCGTAATTGGGCGCAACCAAACATTATGACTCTTAGATGCACTTTTTAAGAGATTCTTAATTGGTTGCTGAGGGAAACACTGTAATGTTCCCCATAATTGCGCTGCTAATTGGTTTTTGTCCTGCTTCAAAATATGGCTTGATAACTGAAGCGCACGTCTGACTAATTCCAGATTTGTGATTTCTTCTGGTTTAAGTCTATTGCTATTGTTTAGATCATCAATTAAAGTATAATCCATAATTAAAGATTCTATGCTCAAATCAGGATGTTGAATCTTGAGAAAAATAAAATCAAAATCCATGAGAGTATTATAGTATTGATCTGCATCTGCTATTAATACCCTCGCAGGAAATTCAGATAAATATAACTTGACAAATTCTAAATCTTTCGATTTTAATTTTGAGGCAATTTTACCCATATTATGCCATCTCCCTTAATAGATAATCAGCTATACTTTTTTTAACTTCTTTAAGGATTTTCCGTCCAGGATTTAACTCATCTTTGTCTTTTAAAAAATCCAAAAAGCTGCGGTGATAAATACTATATTGATAGTATTTTTTGTCGTCTTCTAAACTTTCTTTTTTGGTTAAATATTCCACCCAATCATTTAATACTACTCGTACTTCATACTCGTCTTGATCAAGAATTTCCGCAATCAACTTTGGAGAAACAATACCTATATCTACCAAGACATACAATATCTTGACTTTTATTTGATTAGCTTCTTCTTCCATTCCCATTCCTGACCAGTGAACTTGATAATAATCCTGAAGTCCTTCCGGTAATCTTTCTAGTTGCAAATCCCTATATTCACCCTTAGCAATTCCTGGTAAAATATAGCGCAAATACATGAAATTATTTTCACTTTTAGCTGCTACTATATCCACAAAGTGAACTTGATTAATATTGTGATCTTGAATCCATTGTCTCAGATTTTCTCCATATTCTTTATCCTTTTCTATGAATAAAGGAATATATTTTCTGACATCATCATTACTCAACTGAGTATATTGATCATTTCTCAAATCTAACTCATCTCTAGGAGTATCTGGAGATAAACTTAAACGTTTTGTTTCCAGATTATAGGGTCTTCTAGTTAATAAAAAATAGACTCCCTTTGGCAGATTTTGTGGTAGACTTAATAGATTATCACGTCCCTCTTGTTTTACCTCATCTAAAGCATCAATAACAATAATTAATGGGTCGTTGTTTTGAGTTAATTTCTCACTAACTTTTTGAATTAAGGCACTCAAATTATCGTTATCTGCATTTTGTAATGAATAACGATTAATCAATTGTTTACGAATACTGGCTAAAAACTGTTCTGGTGTATTCCGTCCATCTGCAAAAATGTTAAAATAACAAGGAAACCGATAGTCTTTAATCAATTTGGCTGCAATGGCACTTTTTCCCATACCAGCATCTCCAACTATGGTAAAATAACCCCTGTCCTTGTTCCTGAAAAATTCTCGAACTTTCTCAAATACAAACTCACGACCGGAAAATAAGCGAGTTTTTTCGGAAATTGTGGCTTTAAACTCTTTAGGGTAAACATCTAAGTCCCAGTCTGGATAGGGTAAATACTTATCAGATTTTGTGCGTTTAGCCACAGAAACAAAAATTTGACCAAATTGCTCTAATTCTGATGATATGTTAGTATTTGCTTGGATTATACTTTTGTTTAAATCAATATTTTCACTCAGGAAATTGCGAATACTAGTTACAAATTCAAAGGGAGAATTATTACTGTAAGCACGCCAAAAATCATCCTTAACTGTTTTTTGTTGTAACAGCTTCAAGATAGCTTCATGCTTGTAAACGCCATACTCTACAAGAGTATAAGCGTAAACTGTATCAACCTCATCCGGGATTTGTGTAGGATTTAGGTTTAATTTTTGTAGGACTTTGATAACGGTCTCATTTTTCTGAGCTTGTGTAATAATCAGTTGACGAGCTTGGGGCGCGTATTCAATAAGCTGGGAGACAACCGCGCTAAATTCTATTATCATAAGTTATGACCGCCGAGAATTCGCTGTTATACTTAGAGGCTGCTTTCAAAGTATTCATCATTGTCTTTTTAGACACCCTCTCAGCATTATTATTGCTGGTTGCCATAAATTATGTCAAGATGCACAGCAAATTTGAGACACCAAATCCCTGAATGATATCAGGGTAAATATTTTTACAAATAGCCAAAGTAATAAATGTCTAAAAATCCCCCTTCCAATTCTTATAAAAATAAAACCTATTCCGCAGATAAATGGCAAGAGAGAATAGGACAAGTAGCATATCGCTTTAATCGTCAATATCAAAATCAGAAATTTGTAGTCCCTGATGAAGTTCAAGAAATGCCAATATATAAAGAATGGATTAATGGCAGATTAAGCGAGAGAATAGTTTCACCATTTTGGGAAATTGCTCAACCTCAAAAAAACGAACATTGTTTAGATATTGGTTGCGGTGTCAGCTTTTTAATCTATCCCTGGAGAGATTGGCAAGCATTCTTTTATGGGCAAGAAATTAGTAATATAGCAAGAGATGGTCTTAACTCTCGTGGTTCACAATTAAATTCAAAATTATTCAAAGGTGTGGAATTGGGACCATCCCACCATTTAAATTATCCTGAAGATCAATTTGATTTAATAATTGCCACAGGCTTTAGTTGTTATTTTCCCCTAGAATATTGGCAAGCCGTTTTAGTCGAAGTCAAACGAGTATTAAAACCAGGGGGACACTTTGTATTTGATATTCTTAATTCAGAACAGCCTTTAGCAGAAGATTGGGCTGTGTTAGAAACTTATTTGGGTGCAGAGGTGTTTCTCGAAACTGCTACAGAGTGGGAAAAAACCATAAAAGCTGGAGGTGCTAAAATAGCTAAAAGACAATTAGGAGAATTATTCGAGTTGTACAAAGTCCGGTTTTAAGATAAAATTATCGAATAAATGGCCTCTTAACGCTGTATTATTTGGAAAGATTTTATCAAGAATTTTGCCCAAATAGCCGCAATGATGATCCGCCATGCCCTAGAATCTGATTTACCCGCCATTGTCGCCATTTACAACGCTGCTGTTCCTAGCCGCATGGCTACTGCTGATTTAGAACCTGTGTCTGTGGAAAGTCGTTTGGCTTGGTTTCAAGGACGAGTCCCCTCAAAGTTCCCCCTGTGGGTAATGGAAACGGAGGGTGTAATTGCTGGATGGTTGAGTTTTCAATCATTCTACGGTAGACCAGCTTACTATGCCACAGCGGAAATTAGTATTTATATTTCCCCAGATTTTCAAGGACGTGGTTTAGGAAAACAACTTTTAGAAAAAGCCATTCAGGAAAGTCCTAACTTAGGTTTAAAGACTTTAGTGAGTTTTATTTTCGCGCACAATCAACCCAGTTTAAAGTTATTTGCTTGGTTTGGTTTTCAAGCTTGGGGAAATTTACCGAAAATTGCTGATTTAGACGGAGTGGAACGGGATTTAATGATTTTGGGTTTGCGGGTGATGTAGGCATGAATTATGCTCAATTTGTTGATAATCATTAGGTGTATCAATATCAATTGCCCCCAAAGGAAAGGGAATACTAAAAACTTCATTATGGTGGTTTCTAATTAATTTCTTTGCGCCTATATCTTCACTTAAATTTGCTAATTCTGAAAAAAAACTCTGATTAAATAAAACGGGTACACCTAATGTATTTGCATATTCACAAGCAATAATAGGTTTCTTTGTATTATGGTATTTTGAGACTAAATTATTGATAATTTCAGCCGAAAGAAACGGCTGGTCACAAACAGTAATAACTACTGCATTTATATTTTTATAATCAGTGATAATTGATGAAATTCCTCGACGAATTGAAGAACTCATTCCTAAATGCCAATCTGGATTTTCAACTATTTTAATATCAGATTCGCTAATTTGAGAACGGATATTTTCTGCATTTGCTCCCAATACTACTACTATAGGTTTGCACACCGAAGCAACTGCATTTTCAATTGTATGCCTTAGTAAGCTACTTCCTTGATAGGGTAAGAGTTGTTTCGGTCTACCCATGCGAGTTGATGCCCCTGCGGCTAAAATAATTATAGCAATATTTGATTTAGTCATTGTTCAATTTTAATTTCTTGCATCTGATTTCGAGAGTAAATTGGTTCATTGCGATCTTTTAAAAAACCACCATTACGACTTTTAAGTATAGCTTGAATTTCTGTAATTATAGATAATGCTATTGTTTCTGGTGTATCTGCACCAATATCTAAACCCACAGGAGTATATAACTTTTGTAATAGTTCTGGTGTTTGTTCTATTCCTTCAGTTAGTAAATCATTTAATAATCTTGCAGTTCGCTGTTTTGATCCTAAACAACCTAAATATTTCAAATTAGATGGTATTAGCAATTTCAAAATTTCTAAATCATCAAAATAATTATGATTCATGACCACAGCAATAGTATTTTCTTTGATAGATATATGTTGATGAACAATTTCCCGATGAGTTAGAATCACGTTATTAGCCATCATAAAACGTTCTTTGGTTGCTTCAATAGCCCGACAATCAATAATAGTAACTTGCCAACCTAAAGCTTTAGCAAACTCTGCAACTGGTACAGCATCACGACCTGCACCAAAAATAATTAGGTGTGGGGGAGGCTGAATGAATTCAATAAAAACATTAACTTCACCTAATAAAAGTTGATATTTATGAAAACTTGAATATTGATTTTTTAATGCCGATTTAACATCTTTAATTAAGGATTGAGTTAAACTAGATTCAGCAATGTTAGTATTTATATTCCCGTCAGAATTGAGAATTAATCGCGCTCCTAACTGGACATTAATATTACCCTCAACACTAAAAATAGTGGCAATAATTCCTGGTTTTTGATTGTTAAAACATTGATGAATAAAAGTTAATGGATTAAGTGAATCATCTTGATAAAGACACTCAATCAAAACATCTACCAGACCATTACAACCCAAACCAAATCCCCAAATAATATCTTCATCAGCATTGGTGTCATAAGTAACCAGTTTTGGCTGACCATCTGTGATTAAGCGAGTATGTTGAAATACATCATTTTCCAGACAACCACCACTGATAGTTCCCACCATTTTACCTGTTGACGTGATCAACATTCGCGCTCCCGGTTGACGATAGCTAGAACCTTGAACATTGACAACAGTTGCGAGAAAAACTGGTTCACTATTGTCTTGACTGTCTAAAAATGCTGTAATAATAGAATTTATCTCTTTCATATTTTTGCAGTATCCTCATTTGGGAAACTGGTTTAATAAATTACGTCAACCACCCATCACTTCCCTTCGGGTAAGTGAGGGCTTGTAAAAGCCTAGTTGACCTTCGTAATCACCTCATCCTCAAAACCACAAATCAAACAAAAATCCGGCGTTGCTGAATCGAGGTATGAAATTTCCAAATTGAACCTTTAAAAATCTTACCTTTGCGTCTTTGCGCCTTTGCGTGAGACTAAAATTCATACCCTTAATCAGCAACGCCAAAAATCCTAAAGCTCTCTCTGCGACTCTGCGCCTCTGCGTGAGAAAAAAAGAAATTGATTCCCACACAGAGGCAAAACACACAGCTAAATCAACTTATCCGGCGTAATTGGTAACTCACGAATCCGTTTACCCGTAGCATGATAAACAGCATTAGCGATCGCTGGTGAAACACCCGTAATGCCAATTTCACCCACACCACGCACCCCAGCAGAATTAAAATTCAGATCAGGTTCACCCACAAAAGAAACTTCAATGCGGGGAATATCTGCATGAGTTGGGTAATGATAGGTAGCCAAATCATAAACCACCGGATAACCGATATTGGGATCAAACTGGCAATCCTCCATTAAAGCGTGACCAATCCCCATAATTACAGCCCCTCGCACTTGAGAAGCGGCAGTTTTAGCATTCATCACCTTGCCAATATTCATCACAGACACCCACCGCGTCACCTGTAAGCGGCCGATTTCTTCATCTAGGCTGATTTCGCAAAAATGTGCGCCCCAGGACTGGAAAGCCCATTTTTTAGCTTCCTCACCTGGTGCAGAAGAACCCGTCGCTTCAAAAGCAGCCCGTTGGGACTGACGCAGACTTGTAAACGCCTCTTGGGCAGTTTTCGCTTGGGCAGTTTTCAGCACCTCCTCACAGGCCGTCATCACTGCTGGTATAAGACTTGCCGTCATTTGCGAACCACCAGCCATACCACCGTTAGGGAATAAAGAATCACCCAATTCCACCCGCACCTTTTCCACTGGTAGCCCTAAAGCATTGGCCGCCGTACTGGCAACAATGGTATAAGCACCCGTACCCATATCATTACCACTGGTGAGAACATGAGCAGTACCATCTGCTAATAATCGGACTTTTACCGAAGCTGAACTTCTTAAACCGGGAAAAGTGGAAGCAGCCATACCCCAGCCGATGAGTTTACCGTCGCGGGATAAAGAACGGGGTTTTTGAGTTCGATTTTCCCAACCAAATTGTTTTGCACCCACCTGTAAGCATTCCGCAAAATGTTTTGCAGAGAAAGGTAAACCCCGGCTTTGATGTTCTTTTGTTTCGTTCTTTAACCGTAATTCTACGGGGTCTATGCCCAATTCCCAGGCTAATTCATCCATTGCGGACTCTAAAGCATACAAACCGGGATTTTCCCCAGGCGCTCGCATAAAGGTAGGTGTACCAATATTCATGACTCCCATTTGTTGGGATGTTCGCAAATTCGGAGTAGCATACATTGCCGGGGTAATACCTGTACAGGGTTCAGCAAAAACATCTACAGGGGAAGTATAAGATTTTGCTGTATGTTCAATTCCCTGCAAACTACCATCAGTTTTAGCAGCTAAACTAATAGTTTGCTCAGTTTGCGAACGGTGTCCCGCATTTGCTGTCATTTGTCGCCGACTGAGAACCACTTTCACCGGACGCTGAAGTTTTCGCGCTGCTGCTGCACAGAGAATAGCGTGTGGCCAGGGAAAGGCTTTAGAACCAAATCCTCCGCCTAAAAATGGCGTAATAATTCTTACCTGTTCTGGAGCAAGTCCAAATAATTCTGAATATGTGCGTTGGCTACCCCCTACCCACTGAGTCGGTTCATAGACTGTCAGGGAGTTGGAATTTTGCCACTGGGCGATAATGGCATGAGGTTCCATGGGTGCGTGGAGTTCCGTCGCTGTTTTGTAGGTAGCGGTAATTTTCGCTGCTGCACCTGCCATTGCATCCGTTGAATTACCAGTAGCAAAACTACCCTTGGCAAATTTCAAGTCTTCCCCAAACATGGAGGGAGCATTTTTTAAGGTAACTTTTTGGGGATCTAAAATTGGTTTTTGGCTAGTATATTCAACTTTAACTAAATGTGCTGCTGCCTTTGCTTGTTCAAAGGTTTCTGCTACTACTAAACCGATAATTTGCCCGGCATAATGAATTGTGTCATCTGCTAAAGGTAGTCGCGCTTCGTAAATTTTGGAGTTAATGAAATTATTACTGGGCTTAGAAATTTTGGGGGCATTTTTATGGGTGAAAATGGCAATTACACCGGGATATTTTTCTGCTGTTTGGGTGTTGACACTTTTTATTTTTCCACTGGCAATACTAGCAGTTATTAAATAACCATGAACTAAATTTGGTATTTGATGTTCGGCGGCATAGGTGGCTATACCTGTTACTTTTGCCTGTCCATCTTTACGATTAATATTGGTTGTAGTTATTTTATTCATGCTATACCTCCTCCTTGAGCCGAAACCGTGAGAGCGCGACGAATTGCCCGTTTTGTTAGTTCAATTTTATAACCGTTATGAGCTAAAGGTTTTGCTCCCTGTAAAGCGATATTTGCCGCTTGGGTAAATGTGGAAATATCTGCCGTTTTACCAATTAAAAACTTTTCTGCTTCTACTGCTTGCCAAGGTTTATGGGCAACGCCACCCAGTGCTAAACGAGCATCTTTGATTTTTTCCCCAGCAATTTCTAAAGCAGCCGCTACAGATATTAAAGCAAAAGAATAGGAAGTGCGATCGCGCAGTTTTAAATAAACTCCTGATTTCGCAAAAGCTAAAGGTGGTAAAATCACAGAAGTAATTAATTCTCCTGGCTGTAAATTACTATCTTTTTCTGGTGTATTTCCTGGCAAGCGATGGAAATCTCCAAAGGGAATTTGTCTTTTACCTTGAGGTCCTTCGACTTCTACCACCGCATCTAAAGCCGCCAATGCCACACACATATCAGAAGGATGAACTGCGACACATTGATCACTTGCAGCGAGTATTGCGTGCATTCGATTTATCCCCGTTGCTGCTGGGCATCCAGTTCCTGGCTCACGTTTATTACAAGCAAAAGCAGTATCGTAATAATAAGGGCAACGAGTTTTTTGTAAGAGATTACCACCGACTGTGGCCATATTGCGAATTTGTTGAGATGCACCAGACAGAATTGCCCTAGTTAACATCGGGTAATCACGGCGAATATCAGTATGATCAGCTACAGCCGTATTTGTCACCAACGCCCCTAACCGCAGACTACCATTAGCCATTTTTTCGATCTTCTGCATCTGTAGGCGGGAGATGTCAATTAGTTGTGATGGCTCGTCCACAAAGGCTTTGAGACGATCAACTAAATTTGTACCGCCACCAATAAACATAGCATTTTGGTCAGCAACGGCTCGGTTGACGGCATCTTTTACCGTGGTAGCGCGAATATAAGTAAAGTTATTCATTATACTGGCACTCCCTGGGATTCACTGGTAATGATATTCGCCATTGGCGAAGGAGGTTTTTGGCCAATTGCTTGTTGAACTGCGGCGACAATTCCGTTATAAGCACTGCACCGACAAAGATTCCCACTTAATCGTTCTTTAATTTCCGCTGTCGAGAGTTGAGCTAATTGGGGAGGAGCTTGTAAATCGGAGGTGACTGCACTAGCACAACCGCGTTTAACTTCCTCCAGTAGTGCCACAGAAGCGCAAATTTGCCCTGGTGTACAGTAACCACACTGAAAGCCATCGTTGTCAATAAAGGCTATTTGCATGGGGTGGAGACTATCACCGCTGGCTAGTCCTTCAATGGTGACAATTTTTTTGCCTTCCTGCATGACTGCCAAAGAAAGACAAGAATATACTCGTTCACCATCAATCAGCACAGTACACGCGCCGCACTGTCCATGATCACAGCCTTTTTTACTACCAACTAATCCTAAACGTTCCCGCAGGGCATCCAGGAGAGTCACACGCGGCTCAATACTGAGGGGGCGTTGCTCACCATTAACATTGAGTGTTATATTCATCTCGCCGTTGCCTCCTAGAGTAGTTTCTTTGGCTGCACTTTCTTGATTCAGCAATGCAGGAACAGTAATAGCCGCCCCGGCTGCGGTGAATGCTTGTCCGAGAAACCCACGTCGGGATGTTTTCCCTGGTTTCTGGTTAGATTGTTCCATAATTGGGAATTGATAACAATATTACTGATGATATAGCAGGAGTCATGATGTAGGAACGCAGAGTCAAAAGAGATCGCACTCAAGGGGGAAATTTTACGTTTATGGAATGAATTAATACTGTCACTTCCACAAACATCCTCTAAAAGGTAGAGAATCTCAAAATCTAAACAGTTCCACCCATACCTTCGATAAATGTATCAATAAATAACTGGATTTTTTCGGAAACGCGCTCAATAGTTTTTTTCCGTTCTAAAATTTTGGGCTTAAAATTTAGTGAACTGACTATTTCTTGTTCTCTTGGTAAACGGTTAGCAAAGGCATAGTTATTTATTAGCTTTGATAACTCTTCATGTTCAATATTTTCGGTGGTACAAAGTTCGGTAAAGGCTTTTGCTTTTTCGGTTATCCAGTATTCTTCAAAGGCATTCATCACATTTTCATCGGGCTGGAGTTGCGACAGATTATTGGCGATGAATACTTCAATTAAGGCGCGTTTGTTGCGTAATTGGACTTCACCTGCCATAATATCAAGGATTTCTTTTTGGAGTTTTTGAGTTGCGGCTGGATCTGTTTTGCTCATCCTTCTCAACAAATCGAGAATATACGCCACATTAATCTCATCTCGATGAATTAAACTCAGTTCAAAGTCTACATCATCAAGAATCGAAGTTCTTTCGCTGGTGCGTTCTCTTTTTACTTTTTCATGGATATCGAGATATTTACTTTTATAGTCTTCAAAGTTTTGCGCTTCCAGACTTAGATCGGTTTCTTCAAAGTCAGCGAAGGTAGTCAGAACATTTTTAAGGCGGAGTAGTTCCCGAAATTTAGTAACGAAGGTTAATTGGGCTTCTTCATCGGGTAAGGTATCTACACTTTTGATCGTCGGAGTGATGGCTAATAGCTCGCTGGCGGCTTGGTTGAATTGGGTTACATAGTCCTCATAAGGCTGGACTATTACTGTGTCTTGAGCATCCTTATTTGAGAATAGGGCGATCGCTTCATCAGTGGCTTTTTTAAGATTCCGAAAACAAACAATATTGCCCTGAGATTTTTTATCGTTGAGAATCCGATTAGTGCGAGAAAAGGCTTGAATCAGTCCGTGAAACTGGAGATTTTTATCAACATATAGGGTATTTAATCTAGGACTATCAAACCCTGTTAAGAACATATTCACCACCAGCAGAATGTCAATTTCGCCGTTTTTCACACGCTGGGAAATATCCTGTCATTTAGTTGTTTAATCAGGTTCTTGGTATTAGTGGTACTGTCTACGCTACCTTTGGCAAATTCATTAAATTCTTTGGCAGTTTGGTAATCTAGGTCTTTACGGTCAACTACAAATACAACTTTATAAGTAATAAAATCATTATTGATAATATCCATGACATTAATAAATTTTACGCCTTTTCCATATTGTTCTTTGGTGGCGTTAATTCCGTTTTTAAATAATAATAATTCCTCCAACTTTTTGACTTCCCATTCCCCTTTAAACTCTTTAAATCTCAACTTAGGCACACTCATATCTATTCTCCACCCCAAACTGTAATAAAGCTCAAGTTCTAATAAAAATTCTTGGAAATTATTAATTAAACTACCAAATTTAGATTGTAACACCTGCGATATCCGCCCAGAAATGAATTTCAGGGCTAATAACCAAAGTAAACTAAAGTTTACTAAAAAATTTTCAGGTTATTTAGTCATCTTTAGATGACTTTTGCTATGAGACTGGGAATTCATTCCCAGACGGGTTAAAGGTTTTACGTTAAGTTCACACCAATGAAACCCCTACATAAATCAAATCAGATTGCTATAGTTGTCTACATCAACATTAGAACCTTTCAATATACCAATTAGCGAACTGCTTGCAGCAGCGCTTCGCTATCGCGTAATTGGCAAAATTTCATCATTGCTAGTTTCTGGTAACAATTCTCTCTGTTTAACTAATAAATCATGGGTGGCTCGTTTTCTTTGCTCCTCCAACAAGATTTTTTCCACAGCTTTCTGTACTAATAGCTGCATATCAGGCATTTCCAAAAGTTGTTTTCCCAACTCATCAGGTAACTCAATTTTAACTTGCATAAAATCCTCCCTTAAAACGGCGGTTTAATCCCTAATTCATCACAGAATAATTTAATTTTTTTAATTTTAGCATCCGTGACTTGTGATGAACTCGGAAAGCATTAATTGAATCCTAAGTAAGCGCAATTGCAATACTTCTCGTGCTAGTAGTTGTTTTGAGCGTCTAGGGGGATATTTGACTATCCCTTTTAAGTTAAATCTTAGAGAATCTGCGTGTCTTCAGACCGCAGAGTGTCAAGAAAACCGGAGATTTGTAGGGGTAAAGCAAGAGCTTCATTGGTGTCAACTTAACGTAAAACATCTATCCCGCAAAGAACTCAACTCGTCTCATTCCCCTGCTCTGACTGGGAATGAATTCTAGAAGGCTCTGCCTTCAATGATATTAGAGGCAGAGCCTCATCAACTGCATTCCTAGTCAGAGACTAGGAACGAGATGTGGTAGGGATTTGAGATTAAGTTGACACCTATGAAGCTCTTGCTTTACCCCTACCCATAAAATCAAGTAATTAAGCCGTGTTGAGTATAAGTTATGAGGTATTCAAAGGGTTAAGTTCCTTTTGAGACCACGATAATGTTACCACTACAAACAATCTAATTGAGATTTTTGTGAGCGATCGCTCATTTACCTGTCAAAATAAATTTGATTGACATAAAAGTCTTTTCGTTAGGGTTAGGAGTCAAGTTACAGTAATCATCACACCTGCACTTTCATTCCCTAATCTATCCACAGCACAGACTGCATAAGTTCCCGGTGGAACTGTCGCAAAGGTAGTACCAGCGGATAAAATGCGTTGAATTATCCAATTATTGTTATTTTGCGAATATAGAGTCCAAGAACGCACAGGTTGATTACCTCCTGCTTCCCAATTTAATTTTCCATCCATAAACTTGAGGTTTTTGGGAGGTGGTGGCGTGATGGAACTTTGCCATGACATAGTGGGAACTAAGGCAGGTGTGGGATAATCGGTTTTAAATTGGTCAGCAATGCCTTGACGATTTTCTTGAATGCCAGTCATGCTGAAAAAGATATTACCCAAGGATAAATTACCTGCTAAATTCCGAGAAATCTGAATCTGCTTGGCAATTTCGCTGTTTTTCCATTCCTTCCCATCTAATTGTCCGAGATTGTTACCTGCATAGACATGACGCTGTTTGGTATTAATTTCTGTCCACCATTTCAGCAAAGTTTGATAACCTTGTTTAGTTTGGTCAGTCCGCCAGTAAAGTTGAGGAGCAATATAATCTATCCAGCCTTGCTGTAACCATTTTTTAGAATCTGCATAGAGAACATTATAGGCATCTAACCCGACAATTCCCGCAGGTTCTCCAGAACGATAAATACCAAAAGGACTAATTCCAAATTTCACATGAGGTTTGGTGGCTTTGATTCCTTGGGAAAGTCGCAATACCATTTGATTGACGTTTTCCCGTCGCCAATCTTCTAAACTCAGTTTACCGCCACTGGCTTTATAAGCTCCGTAGGTTTTATCATCGGGAAAAGGTTTACCAGATATGGGGTAGGGGTAAAAATAATCATCTAAATGAATCGCATCTAAATCATAACGGCGGACAACATCAATAATGACGTTGTATGCTCTGTCTTGAACGATTTTTGCACCGGGGTCCATCCATAGTTGACTACCCCATTGATAAACAACTTCGGGATTTGTCACGGCAATGTGGGGACGAACGTTAGGAACTTGACTGTTAGCTCTAGCGCGGTAAGGGTTAAACCAGGCGTGTAATTCAATATTGCGTTGATGACATTGGGCGATCGCAAATTCCAAAGGATCATAAAATGGACTTGGTGCTTTTCCCTGGGTTCCCGTAATCCAAGCACTCCAAGGTTCTAACTCAGAAGCATATACAGCATCACCTTCCGGTCTGACTTGCAAAACTAAAGCGTTGAAATTCAAAGCTTGTAACTGTTTAATAATCGCCACCAATTCCGCTTTTTGCTGTTCCACAGACAGTCCTGGCTTAGAAGGCCAATCACTATTCCACACAGTCGCAACCCAAGCACCTCGAAATTCTCGCCGATGATTTACTTTAACAGTATTGGAGGTTGTCGGTTTAGGTATGGTTGGGGGAACAACAATATAATCAGAAGGAATTTTTTCCGCTTTTCCCAAATACACTAAAGCCTGATAAACCATCACTGCCACATCTGCACGAGTAGCGGCTGTTTTATAATTTAGTATTTTGACGTTGGGATAATTCACCACCCAACCAGCACGGGTCGCCAAACCTATTTGATTAATTCCATAGTAAGGAATTAAAGATCCATCTTGATAAATTTCTGCCAGTTTACTCACTAAATCCAGGTCAACTTGACCAGCAATTCCCAAACCATTGACCATTGCGACTAAAGCATCACCCTTAGCAATACTTTCATCTACCCCAAAACGTTTATTTGGATAACCTGTTAAAAATCCACTTTCATAAACTTTCTTAATCGCATTTATCGCCCAATGTGTATCAGGAACATCTCCAAAAGGGATATATGCACGTTTAACTGGTTGGGAAAAAACTGAAGCGATAATGGCAGCAAATTCAGCGCGAGTTACAGGGTTATTGGGGCGACAAGTTCCATCAGGATAACCGCTGATAATTCGCCGTGCTGCTAAAGCTTCTATAAATGGTCGGGACCAATGATTTTGAATATCGGAGAATGTTATGGGAGTAGATACCATATTTAAGGAGATAGTTACATCTTCTGTTAATTTAGCAATTTTTAAGTCATAACTGCTAATTTTCTAGCAATGCAGTCAGACATATAAGTTTTTTAAATCTCTCTTCTGCAAAAAAATCACATTTCTATGTTTATTGAGAATATACCCGGTTAATTCTCAAGATTATTGAGAATGAAATCAATAAGCCAACGATTTTACTAGGGTATTGACATCTCGAAATTTTATGCTATTGTCAAGGTATATAATTTGCAAGTTTCTATATCTAAAAATTAACCTTCCTTCCGCAACGCTAATTTTTACAGTGCGTCATTCTTAAATTGGTTGCAATTAAATTAATCGCCTTTTTGAAATTTTAAAATATACGTAGGTGGGTTGGCAAAAGAATACATTAAATCAGCCTCGATTAATATAGATCCCCGACTTCTTAAAGAAGTCGGGGATCTGTTTGTATTTAAGTTAATAGGCAAAAGTGACAAAATTGCAGCAATTATGTCCCTTTTTTTGGCTATTTTTAGTCCGTAATTGTCTGTTTTTTAGTGATATTTTCAACCTAAAAGGGCAAATTTACGGATATTTGTGCGGAAAATGCTGTTATAATCAAGCTATTGAAAGTGACATAATTGTTTCAATTATGTCACTTTTATTTTGTCTAAATCTCTAGACAGAGGTTTTTATTTTGAATAGGATGTAATGGGGCAATAAAGAATAACAACCCTAATAAATTAATTCACCTACAGACCTCTGAGGCAAATTAACATGAATAATCATCGTCTTGAAATCAATGACCTAATTGATAGTGCTGTTAATAATGCAGTAGCGCGTCGTGACGAAGCTTTAGCATCTGTATCTAACGAAGAAGCTAAAAACGTTTCTGGTGGTATAGCTCTTACCACAAGCGGTGCGAGACTCATCAAACCCATTTGGTTCGGAATAATCATCCGTGATCCTATAAATGTAATCTAGCTTGTCAACATTGTGGTTCTCGCGCTGGACATACCAGGACAAATGAACTTTCTACAGCAGAAGCTCTTAACTTAGTCCAGCAAATGGCCGAAGTAGGAATTACAGAAGTTACTATTATTGGAGGTGAAGCATTTCTTCGTCCCGATTGGTTAGAAATTGCCCAAGCAATCACTAAAGCTGGTATGATTTGTGGTATGACCACCGGGGGTTATGGTATCACCTTAGAGACAGCCCACCGCATGAAAGCAGCAGGGATTCAAGTAGTTTCTGTGTCCGTTGATGGTTTAGAAGCTACCCATGACCGAATTCGGGGTAAACAAGGCTCATGGAAATGGGCATTTCAGACCATGAGTAACCTCAAAGAAGCGGGTATTCCCTTTGGTTGTAATACTCAAATTAATCGGCTCTCAGCCCCAGAATTTCCCCAAATTTACGAACATCTCCGCGACGCGGGTATTTTCGCTTGGCAAATTCAATTAACCGTACCTATGGGGAATGCAGCGGATAATAGCGAGATTTTATTACAACCTTATGAACTTTTGGATGTATATCCAATGATTGCTCGTGTTGCAAAACGAGCCAAGCAGGAAGGTGTACAGGTGCAACCGGGAAATAATATTGGCTACTACGGACCCTATGAGCGATTATTGCGCGGGGGGGATGCGTGGTCATTTTGGCAGGGATGTAGCGCCGGACTCTCGGCTTTAGGTATTGAAGCGGACGGTGCTATCAAAGGTTGCCCATCTTTACCGACAACAGCTTATACAGGAGGTAATATCCGCGACCATTCACTGCGAACAATTATTGAAGAAACAGAGGAACTGAGATTTAATCTTGGTGCTGGTACTCCCAAGGGAACAGAACACCTATGGGGTTTCTGCAAAACTTGTGAATTTGCGGAACTTTGTCGTGGTGGTTGTAGTTGGACAGCCCATGTTTTCTTTGATAAAAGAGGTAATAATCCTTACTGTCATCATCGTGCATTAACTCAAGAAAAAAATGGTATCAGAGAGCGTGTTTTTATCCAACGTCAAGCTAATGGAAATCCCTTTGATAATGGCGAATTTGCACTAATTGAGGAATCTATTAATACCCCTTGGATAGAAAATGACCCACTCCATTTTACTGCTGAGTTAATTCAATGGCCAAAAGAGTGGGAAAAAGAAGCAGAGTTAGGCAAATCTTTAGTTAATTCCCACTAAAATTCTGTTGAGAATCATGAACAATATTTCCGCCGATTCTATCACTTTAGAAGATTCAAATACCTTCGTAAAATCTGAAACTGATTCAGATATTTTACAACCTTTATTACCTCGTTTGAGTTGGGATAATCAGATTACTTATTTGCGACTTATTTTTAGGGCTAAAAGAGCCTTAGACCGAATTGAGAAAGAAGCGGGTATTGTCAGGAGTGAAAACTGATTAAATTTACAGCACCTTAATTTTACCACAAACCTGAATCTTGAGATTTTCAGGTTTATTTCTATAACCATCCTAAACAAGACATGAATACCTCCTTTTCTCTACCTCTGAGTCCTCTGTGTCCTCTGTGGTTCGTTCCAAAAAATCCCTTCACAAACCAGGGAGAATAGCTATATCTATAATTCAGATTATATAACTTTTATTCAGTAACTAATAAGTAGGTTGGCGTTAAAAATTGTCGTTGGGGCAAGGGAACAGGGAACAGGGAACAGGGAACAGGAAGAGAGTTTTGGGCGATTTTACTTTTCTTCACATACCTTTAAATTTTTCAGTTCACCTACTTAATTTGAGGTAAGATAAATAATCATCTGCCATTAATTCATGACCAATATTATTAATAAACGGGCTGATTTTGATAGTCCATGGAAAGAAATTCTCACCGCATATTTTCCCCAAGCAATGCAATTCTTTTTTCCCGAAACCTACGCATTAATTAACTGGGAACGTCCTTATGAATTTCTGGATAAAGAATTTCAACAAATTACCCGTGAAGCCGAACAAGGAAAGAGATATGCTGATCAATTAGTCAAAGTTTGGCAAATTCAGGGTGAACAATTGTGGTTATTAGTCCATGTAGAAATTCAGGGAAAAAAAGAAGATAATTTCGGTCAACGGATATTTACCTACAATTATCGCATTTTTGACAGTTTTGGTCAACCCGCAATCAGCTTGGCGATTTTATGTGACACAAACCGTGAATGGCGACCGAGTAATTACGGTTACAATTATCCCCAGACAAAGTTAAATTTTGAATTTGGTAGCATTAAACTGTTAGATTATGAACAACGGTGGCAAGAGTTAGAAAATAGTAAGAATCCTTTTGCTACAGTGGTTATGGCGCATTTGAAAACCCAGCAAACGCGCTCATATCCCCAAAAACGCAAAATCTGGAAATTCAGTTTAATTCGCAGGTTATACGATTTAGGCTTACAAGAGCAAGATATTCGTAACCTGTATCGCTTTATAGACTGGGTGATGATTTTACCAAAACCATTGGAAAATCAATTGTGGTCGGAGTATAAAAAATTCGAGCAGGAGCGAACTATGAGATATATTACCACTGGTGAGCGCATAGGTTACGAGCGGGGAATAGAAGAAGGTAGACAGGAAGGTAGACAGGAAGGTAGACAGGAAGGTAGACAGGAAGGAGAACGGTTGGTTATTTTAAAACTGCTTAAAAGGCGATTGGGTGAATTATCACCGGAAACAACACAGCGGATTCAATCTCTTTCTGTTAATCAGTTGGAAAATTTAAGCGAGGCTTTACTAGATTTTAGCAGTATGGCGGATTTACTTAATTGGTTGCAATTAAATTAATCCTCTTGTTGAAATCTTCAAATATATGTAAGGTAGATTAGCAATAAAGTACATGAAATAAGTCTTGATTAAGATAGATGCCTGACTTCTTAAATAAGTCGGGCATTTGTTTGTATTTAAGTTAATAGGCAAAAGGGACAAAATTGCAGCAATTATGTCCCTTTTTTTGGCTATTTTTAGTCCGTAATTGTCTGTTTTTTAGTGATATTTTCAACCTAAAAAGGCAAATTTACGGATTTTTGTGCGTGAAATGCTGTTATCATCAAGCTATTGAAGGTGACAAAACTGAAACAATTATGTCACTTTTATTTTGTCTAAGTCTCTAGACAGAGGTTTTTATTTTTAATAAGATGTAGTCGGGAAATGAAAAAAGTACAACATTTCCGGTTTTTTAGATTTTTTGACTTTTTAAAACCAAGGAGAATACCAAAATGGCTAATATTCAAATTGCTGATTTAGCACAAGTTGAAAACCAGTTTGATGAATTATCTGATTTAGATTTGGAGGCTATTATTGGAGGTTGGTATGTAAGTTTATTCTGGGGTTTAATTGAATTTGGCTCTGGCTCAAAGTGTTAATTTGTAGGGTGCGTTAGGACGAGTCCGTAACACACCAACTGCATCAAACCAACGCTATTTCCTCGTTCCCAGTCTCCGACTGGGAATGCTACCTAGAGGCTCTGCCTCTATGACTTAGTATCAATAAAGGCAGAGCCTTCTGTAATTCATTCCCATACAGAGTATGGGAACGAGAACATTTTTAATTTTTGTGATGAAATCACTCGAAATTCACATTAATCTCTGTTTGATTAACCTGTTTTTTAATCCAACTTAATAGTAAATCGCTGACAATTTGCTGTCGCAATTTATCATTCAATTCCGGCTGAATAATCTCCTCAACAAAAATTAAATGTACCCCTTTAGAAGTAATTATCGGTTTAATTACCTGTGGGGGTTTCGCACCAAAGACAGCAGCAGATATTTCTGGCTTTAAATCCCGACGATTTAATACTCCTAAATATCCCCCTTTACGACGTAATTCTACATCTTGAATATATTGGTGAGCTACATCATAAAAACTCATTTCTCCTTCTTTGACTGCATAAAAAAGTTCTATTGCTAGATCTTCATCATTAAATACAACTTCATACATGACCACACCAGCATAATTTAGCTGATTTTCAAAGAAGAAAGGTTCGATTTGATCAGAAAATAAATGCTTGCTTAACTTACCAGTAACCACACTAGTATAGACTATATCTTCAAAATCATCTATAGATAAACTATGTTTTTCTAACCATTTCCAAGTGTCATTAGCACTGGTCATATCATTAGTTAATCGCAGAAAATCCGCTGCTTTTTGTAATTCTTCAACTTCTACTTTTATCCCCGCTTCTTCCGCAGCATTTATAATCACTTTTCGGCTGACAATTTGCTCAACTAACTCAGGTATTTTACAGGATAATTTAATTTGTTGTAAAATATCTGATTGGGTAATGGTGATAGGTTCGGACATGATTTGCTCCTTAAATACATAAATTATACCCCACCCTAACCCTCCCCTTGCTAAGGGGAGGGGACAATTCGATGAATTTTTTCTCGTTCCCAGTCTCTGACTGGGAATGCTACTTAGAGGCTCTGCCTCCATGATTTAGTATTAATGAAGGCAGAGCCTTCCGTAATTCATTCCCATACAGAGTATGGGAACGAGGGGAAAGACTAAAGGGAGGGGACTGAATTAATTGTTTCCCCTCTTAACAAGGCTACGGTGTACACACAAGTCTTCTAGAGTTGCCCCACAACGTTTAGATCCCCCCAACCCCCCTTAAAAAGGGGGGCTAAATTCTTCAAAGTCCCCCTTTTTAAGGGGGATTTAGGGGGATCGGATAACGTTTAGCATCCTGTCTAGAGATCTGTGTACACCGTAGCTTAACAAGGGAGGACTAAGGGGGGTAATTCGATAAATTTTCTACAATTTCACTCCTCCTTGTTGCAATTTTTTAAACGGGTCAAGTAGAAAATCAATAATTCGTCGCTGACGGACAATTACCTCAGCGGTTGCTGTATCCCCTGGACGCAAAGGAATACATTTATTAGCAGAGGGAATACAACTTTTTTTGAGAGAAATTTCTAAGTTATAAGCGGCTACTTTGCCATTAGCTGTATCTATCTCTATCGTATTAGGAGAAATTTTAATTAACTCTCCTGAGATAATACCATAATCCTGAAACGGATAAGCATCAAATTTGAGCTTTACTGGTAATCCTAACCGCAAAAAACCACTATCTGTAGTTGCCATTTGCGCTCGAATTATTAAGGGTGAATTATCTTGAGCAATTTCGGCAACCATTGTCCCTACTTGCACAACTGAACCGGGTTTTTGAATTGGTAGTTGAAATAATATCCCATTCACAGAAGCTTTAATTTCTCGCTGTCCCAACTGAAATTTTAAGGCATCAATTTGGCGTTTAGTTTGAGAAATATCTGATTTGAGAGAACTAATATCTGTGTCTAAACTTTTCTGCTGTTCAGCAATTTTTAACACCGCTGACTGACCAGAAAGGGTTAAAGTTTGATAGCTTCTTTGCTGTTCTCCCAGTCGCAATTTAGCCTGTTCAATATCGGCATGAGCTTGGCGCAAATTTCGCTCATAACTACTTTGTTGTTCTGCTAAACGTAACTTAGCTTGTTGAATATCTGACTGACTTTGTGCATATAATTTTTGCTTTTCCTTAGCGATATCTTGCTTGTCTACTAAATTAATTTCTGGAATTACTCCCTGTTGTCTGAGTTGACTATAGCGTTTTACTTCTCGCTGACTACTTAATAAACTACTCTCTGCTAATTGATTAGTAGTTTGACTATTAGTTAGGGTTTGTCGCGCTTGATTAAGTTGAGATAATCTTTCTTCTTTCTGGAATTGATAGGCATTTTTTAGGGTATTAATATTCTGTTGCGCTTGATCAATTTGTGCTTGTTTCTCTAATTGTTGAGATTGATTTTGTTGTTGTTGGGTTGCTAAGGAGACAATTAACTGATTTTTAGAGGATTTTAACTGAGAAAGTCGGTTTAATTGTCCTTCTAATTTATCTTGAACTTGACGTAATTCTGATTTGACTAATGCCGATTCTAATAATAATAGAGTTTGTCCGGCTTTGACTGTTTCACCTTCTTTAACTTGAATTTCTGCAACTGTTCCCCCTACAGCGGCATCTAATTTCACGGTTTTATCTTTAGGTTCAATACGTCCTCTTCCTGTACCAGTTTCATCTACTTTAGATAGTAAAGACCAAGGTAAAACTATGGAGACAATGAAGACTAAAAGATATAATAGTCCCCGCGTCCAAACCTGGGGTAAACTATCAAGTGATTCTTTAGTAATTTCCGACCAATCTTCATTGGTAATTTCTGGTAATTCTGGTGATAAGATATCATCAGATTTTGTGATATTCCCATTTAATGTACTTGTCATAATGCACCTTTTTCTTAGTATGAATTTATGGTAGGTTGGGTTGAGGAACGAAACCCAACTATAATCATTATTAAATCATTGTTGGGTTTCGCTATGGCTCAACCCAACCTACGTTATTGTTTGTAATTGCTGTTGATTTAGATTCTCATGAATTTGTCATAATGCACCTTTTTCTTAGTATGAATTTATGGTAGGTTGGGTTGAGGAACGAAACCCAACTATAATCATTATTAAATTATTGTTGGGTTTCGCTATGGCTCAACCCAACCTACGTTAGTGTTTGTAATTGCTGTTGATTTAGATAGAAATAATGTCCTTTTTTAGCCATTAATTCCTCATGACTGCCACTTTCAATTAACACACCTCTATCTAGTACCAAAATTAAATCAGCATTTCGCACGGTGGAAAGACGATGGGCAATTACTAAAGTAGTTTTTCCTTTGAGAATTGTGTTAAAATTCTGTTGAATTATCCTTTCTGATTCAGTATCTAAATGAGAAGTTGCCTCATCTAAAACCAATAATTTCGGATTACCTAATAATGCTCTAGCAATGGCTATTCTCTGTCTTTGTCCACCAGATAATAAACCTCCACCTTCACCAATTTGGCTTTCATAACCCATTGGTAATTTTTTGATAAATTCATCAGCACCAGCCATTTCTGCTGCTGCAATTACTTTTGATAAAGGTATTCCTGGATGTCCTAAACTGATATTTTCTCGAATTGTTCCACCAAATAAAAATGTGTCTTGGTCAACTACACCAATTTGTTGTCGAAAAGAACGCAAGGAAAGACTGGTAATATCTTGTCCGTCAATTAAAACTTTACCATCTGTGGGGGGATACAAGCCCACAACTAATTTAGAAATGGTGGTTTTTCCTGAGCCACTGCGTCCCACTAAGGCTACCATTTGTCCAGGTTTGATTTCAAAACTGAGGTTTTCTAATATATTAATATCGCTTTCTGGATGATAGCGAAATGTGACGTTTTCAAAGCGAATATGCCCCTGAATTGCTGGTAAATTCTGCCGTGATTGATTTTGTAAGTCTTCTTCTGGTTCTGTGTCTAAAACATCGTTAATTCTTTCTACTGCAATCACAACTTCCTGCAATTCATTCCATAAGACAATTAACCGTTGGAAGGGATTAATAATATTACCCAGCAGCATATTAAATGCTACTAGTTGTCCCACTGTTAACTGATTATGAATTACCAAATATGCCCCAAACCATAATAAAGCTGTGGTAGCTATTGCTTCAATTGTGTTACTAAAAATTTGTAAACGATTGCCGATAACTTGCCCGGAAAAGTTGGTTTTTACCTCTTTATTTAATAACTCTTCCCAATGCCATCTTACTGTTTGTTCTACTGCTGTAGCTTTGACAGTTCTCACACCAGTTAAAGCTTCTATTAAATAACTACTTTCCTTGGCAACTGCATTGAATATTTCTCTGGAAATCCTTTGTAAAAAGGGTGTGGCAATTAAGGCTAATAAGGCAAAGGGTGGGACAATTATTAAAGCTAATAATGCCATTTTCCAACTGTACCAAAACATCAAGCCTACATAGATAAAGACAGTGAATAAATCTAGGAGAATTGATAATGCTTCACCCGATAAAAAGCGTTGAATTTTGCGGTTTTCCTGCACGCGAGAAATAATATCCCCCACATAACGAGTCTCGAAAAAACTCAGGGGTAAACGCAATGTATGACGAATAAAACCGACAATTAATGCTAAATCTATCCGATTAGCTATATGATCTAAAAGATATTGCCTTAAACCAGTCATAGCCACCCGAAAAAGGCTAAAAATCAACAATCCTATTCCTACTGCTGTCAGGGTCAGTTCTGACCGTTGTACCACTACCCGATCTAAAATTAATTGGGTAAATAGGGGGGTAATTAAGCCAAATATCTGGATGAATATGGAAGCGATAAATACTTCCAACATGACTACAGAATGGGGTTTTATTAACTCAAAAAATTGCCAAAAAGGTGTAGATGTCTCTTTCGTTTCTTTGAGCATTGCTGTCGGTTGTAACAACAATGTATAACCAGTCCAGTCGTTGTTAAATTCCTCATGGGTGAGGGTGCGTTGACCAATAGCAGGGTCTGCCACAATTACATATTTAGCGGTAATTTCGTAGACCACTATGTAATGTTTGCCTTCCCAGTGAACAATAGCAGGTAATTTTTGCTTTCCTAACTGCTTTAAACTAGCTTTGACAGGTCTAGTGGCAAAACCTAGACTTTCTGCTGCTGTTAATAACCCTCGCAAGGATGCACCATTGCGGTCTACATTGGCAATATCACGCAAGCGATTTACACTAAAACGTTTCCCCCAATACCTGGACACCATGACTAAACAAGCTGCTCCGCAGTCAGAACCACTCTGTTGGGCAAAGAATGGATAGCGCCCCATTACCTTTTGCCATAAATGCCCCACCCGTTCTCTGGGACTGGGAAAATAGGCTTTACTAATTTTTGATTCTGAGGTCAAATAGGGGGTTGAATCTGAATTGTCGTTCTCTGGAGAGCTTGGTTTTATGGGTGTATAATCTGTGTTTCTCAGGAGTGAGTATGCTTTCTCCCATAAATGTTCTCGAATTTGGGGATACTTGGCTATTAATGGCAATAGTAACTTTTCTGGCAAGAAGCATAACTGTAAATTTGCTGAAGCTCTGGCTGCATAAGGCTCAAATTTAGATTGGGGAAACAAGGTAAATTCACCGAAAAATGCCCCAGGTTCTAGGGTAGTAATTAATTCGTCTTTATCATCTAATAGTCTGACTTTGCCCGTAATGATAATGTAAATGCCCGGTTCAACATTCTTTCCTGTCCAGAATTTGCCGACTTTAGGGTTGATAGATTGAAGTTCGGGAAGATAGTGATAAAATTCTTCTGCGGTTAGTGAATACCCCAATGTATTGTTGATTTGTTGCAGAGATACTAATTGAGCGGATATATTGTGCGCCATAAATGTCTGCATCTTTTACTGCTTTGTGAAAATTAATAGGTATAATTTCTGAGGAATCGGTGGTATTTGCTTTTTTGAGGTCAGCAATTGATATTTTGGGTTCTGTAGCTGATTTTGGGCTATTTTGTCCATCATGACTGGGTTTCGGTCGAGTGGATAAGCCCATTTGTTTGAGAAGTCGCTTAAAGTGGCGATCGCTCACTTCAAAGCCAAATTCTTCGCACAGATGTTTCTGTAACCAATTTAATGTCCAGTGTTGAGAGCCATAACCATAATCACGAGGATTACTGTAAAATAATTCTTTTAATCGTTGTAAGTATTCATTACTAACTAATTTAGGGCGACCAATCGGACAATCTTGCCATTGATGCGCCATTCCCTGACGAGCTATGTGTATCCAATGTCTAGCGGTTGCGGGACAACACCCCAAAAGTTGACAAATTTCTGCTTGAGTTATCCCTTGGTCCGCTAACAACATAATTTGAATCCGTTGCCGCTGGGATTGAGAGCGATGTTCTTGTAATGATTTTAACAGCATTTGTCGCTGAAAATCTGTTAACAAGTTACTTGAAGAATTGCTCCCCGCTTTATTACTACTTGTCCATTGATATGTATACATAAATGGTTCAATCTCGTAAAAATCAAACTCCGCAAGCATCCTAGTTCCCTCTTAATGAGAACTTGGTCTTATGTCTTAGTGTAACTGATACATTATAATACTAATGCTATCTTAATAGAACCCACCTTCCGCTTGTTGCTGACAATGGATTTTAATACCATTTTTGGTAATTCATAGCGGCTCTTGTGTCTTTTTTCTACTGAGAATCTCATGTATTAATAAGCTAAGGATTTTACTAGGGTATTGACATCTGGAAATTTTATGCTATTGTCAAGATATACAATCTGGAAGTTTTCATATCTAAAAATTAGCGTTGCGGAAGGAAAGAATTTTTTGCACGCAGAGACGCAGAGGCGCAAAGAGTATAAAGTTTTATTTTCTGAATTTTATTGACTATGTTTTGTGATATAGTAATCACGACTTGACAAGTAATACCAGTTAACGTCAGTAACCCAGCCTTAAAGGGACTGGGCTTGCAAGAGTAATCAAGCAAGCCGTACTGACCAGACCACCCTGAGTTTACTCTCATGGTAGCCGTTATTTGAGTCACGACACCCTGGAATGCGAAGCCAGTTCCCTGCTCTGTCGCTTGTGATTAAACAGTTCTAAGGTCACTGGAACAGTGTTGCAAGCTTAACAAGCTCTTATAACAGGTCGAGGCTAACATTACCCCAGAAATGGGAGTTGGTTTCCAGATTCCAATCAAAAATCTGGTTTCAATTTTAATATCCACAGCGGTTAAAACCGCTCGTGTCGTTTCCCTCTCAGGGAGCCAAGCCACGCTCGTTTCCCACTTACCGGGTATTCTTATGAATAATCGTCAGTTGCTAGAAGTTAGCGAGTATGTATGTTTGGGGTTATCAGTATTAGGAACAATAGTAGCGACAGCGACGCAACAGGTGGTTTATGCGGTTATTCCCCTGAGTTTAAGTGTAGCTTTAAATTTAGTTAATCGTCCTAAGTTTAATTATTCCCAATCACAAATTGAGCAATTACAAACAAGTTTGCAAAATATCCCTGAAGAATTTTACCAAGTTGAAAAAACCATGAATACCTCTAATCAACGTTTAGAACAAATCGAAGATTGGAGACAACAACTCAGCCAAATTATTGACCAAACTATTGAAAGTGCTATTAATGAACGTTTGGGAAAACTTGAAGTTTACAAACAGGAAATTAGTCAAGTTATTGACCAGGAAGTTCAAATATCAATGCAAATTGTCAATAATCGGTTACAGCAATTAGATATTTCTCTAGAAAGTTTAAATTCTACTGTTGATAAAGATGAATATTTGAGAAATATTGCAGAATTGAAAACTGAATTATCACAAATTAATCAACAGCTACAAGTCTTTAATTCTCGATTTGCAGAAATTGAAACTTCTATCAAAAATGGCAATGAAAGCAATCAACAGCAATTAGCAGAATTACGTGACAGTCAAGAAAATCAAAGTCAGGAATTTACTCAGATTCATCAACAAATCGAAGTTGTTAATTCTCGATTTGCAGAAATTGATAATTCAACCCAGAAATTGCATCAGACAATTTTAGAACAAAACCAATCAATAGGTGAGATTAAAGAAACTCAAAAAAGTGAAATTTCCAAAAATAATGACATCCTTGATTCTATTAACCAACGGTTGACAGATGGATTAACAGAATTAGATAGTTTATTTACAGCTTTTGTACAACCGTTACAGGTTGAAAATAAATCAAATTCGCAAACAAATTCAATACCGGAAACAGCAAGTCAAGAAAGAGAAGGAATTCCCACAATTAATAACTTAAATCCTATTAGCAATTCTATTAACAAATCGTTGAAAATATTAGATGTATTGACGGAATTAAATACTTGGTTTAACCCGTCACAGTTAGCAAATGAATCAAGTATAAAAGAATCAGATAATTATCAAGAAACACTAGAAGTAATTCCTACCACATCTTCATCAAATGACAATACCGAAAAATTAGTATTTATTGGTACTCTTAAAGGACATAAAAATAAAGTTCTCTCTGTCGCTTTTAGTCCAGATGGGAGATTTTTAGCAAGTGGTAGTGATGATACAATAATTAAATTGTGGGATTTAGCAACTCAGCAACATCGCACCTTTGAAGGACATGGGGAATATTCTTGGTCTAGAGGGATTAATTCTCTAGCTTTTAGTCCAGATGGTAAATTTTTAGTAAGTGGCAGTGATGATACAATAATTAAATTATGGGATGTAAATCTAGGAATAGAAGTTTTCACTTTTACAGGACATGAAGAAAGAGTTAATGCTGTCTCATTTAGTCCCTTGGGAAAAATTTTAGCGAGTGGAAGTAAAGACAAAACAGTTAAACTGTGGTCATTAGAAACAGGAAAAGAAGTTTACTCTTTCAAAAGTCATACCGATGATGTTTTATCTGTAACTTTTAGTCCCGACGGTAAACTATTAGCTAGTAGTGCAGGTGGTAATGATAAAACTATCAAGATTTTACAATTAGCTGAAAATAAAGTGAAAACATTAACAGGACATTCTGATTGGTTTGGAGGGATTACTTCTCTAGCATTTAGTCCCGACGGAAAAACTTTAATTAGTGGTAGTCAAGACAAAACTATTAAACTTTGGAATCTAGAAACTAGTCAAGAAATTAAAACCTTATCAGGACATTCTGATCATATTTGTTCCGTTGCATATAGTCCCAATGGACAAAATTTTGCGAGCGCTAGTAAAGATAAAACAGTGAAATTATGGTCAGTCGCTAGTGGAGAAGAAATTTCTAGTGTCAAATGTACTGATTCTGTAATTTACTCAATTGCTTTCAGTCCAGATGGTAAAATATTAGCTGCTGGAAGTGGAGATACAACCATTACTCTGTTTCCCATAGCATAAATTTGATTCTACAGGTAGGGTAAAGCCTGAGCTAAACCCTTACACCTCTAGGTTTTGAGCGTTGCTAATAGCCATATTGAAGTAGAAAAAAGGAAAATTAAAAATCTTCACCTTTGCGCCTTTGCGCCTTTGCGTGAGACTAATTCATACATTCATTCACCAACGCCATAATCAATAAAACCGGGGAAATCTGCAATAGTAAGGATTATTTAAATGCTGCTATATTTAAGAATTGAAAATTTTGCCTTAATTGATCATCTGGAATTAGATTTTGGTGTAGGTTTAAATGTATTAACAGGGGAAACCGGCGCAGGAAAATCAATCATATTAGATGCCATTGATGCCGTTTTGGGTGGTAAAGTCTCTAGTCGGGTGATTAGAACTGGCACAAATCGCGCTATCGTGGAGGCGACTTTTAGCGTTACTCCGCCCCTAGCAGCTTGGTTGAGTGAACAAGAAATTGATTTAACCGATGATCATGCTGTGATTATTAGTCGGGAAATTGCCACCACTACTAGTAATATCCGCAGTAGATCAAGAGTAAATGGAGTGCTGGTAAATCGCCCCTTAATGGCAGGATTACGAGACAGTTTAGTAGAAATTACGGCACAAGGACAAACAGTACAGGTGGGACAATCTGCCCAAGTTCGAGATTGGTTAGATTTATATGGTGGTGATGCTTTGTTGCACAAACGCCAAAATGTTGCCGCTGCTTTTATTCTATATCAACAAGCCCGACAAGCACTGGAAAAACGCCGGACATCAGAACGGGAACGGCTGCAACAATTGGATTTACTCACCTATCAAGTGCAAGAATTGGGTGCGGCTAATCTTGATGATGCCCAGGAAATGGAACAATTAAATCAAGAACGGGACCGCCTGAATCATGTTGTGGATTTACAACAAATGAGTTACAAAGTTTATCAGGCTTTGTATCAAGATGATCAGGAAACTCGCACTGCTGCTGATTTATTAGCCGATGGAGAGATGACATTAACTCACATGGTGGAGTATGATCCTCAATTACAATCTCTCTTGGAATTGGTGCGAGATGCAGTGGCAGCGGTAATGGAAGTGGGGAGACAAATTAGTATTTATGGAGAAGGGTTAGAAGCAGATCCGCAACGGTTGGAAGAGGTGGATGAACGGATACGGGAATTAAAACAAATTTGTCGCAAATATGGACCTACTTTAACGGAAGCGATCGCTTATTATGAACGTATTCAAACTGAATTAGCTGAATTAAATAATAGCGAACAATCTATCGAAACTTTAGAACAACAAGAACAATTATCTTTACAAGCACTCCAGCAAGTTAGCCACCAATTAACCCAATTACGTCGTCAAACTGCGGCTAATTTAGAATCTCGGTTATTAGCTGAACTCAAGCCGTTAGCAATGGATAAGGTGAAATTTCAAGTAGAAATCGTCCCCATTTCTCCCGCAGCTACAGGTGCAGATAAAATTACCTTTATGTTTAGTCCTAACCCCGGTGAACCTATCCAACCATTAACAGAAATTGCTTCTGGTGGAGAAATGAGCCGTTTTTTACTAGCTTTAAAAGCTTGTTTCAATCAAGGAAATGAAGTAGGAACAATGATATTTGATGAAATTGATGTGGGGGTTTCTGGTAGGGTTGCCCAAGCCATAGCAGAGAAATTGCACCAACTTAGTCAAGGACATCAAGTATTATGTGTCACCCATCAGCCTCTAGTTGCAGCAATGGCAGATCGTCATTTTCGCGTTGATAAATTAGTAATTAATAAAGCTAGAAATAGTAATGATGAACAGCGAACTGTTGTGAGAGTAACAAGTTTGGATAATTTAACTACCCGACGGGAAGAATTAGCACAGTTAGCCGGTGGTAAATCAGCAAATGAAGCAATTTCTTTTGCTGAATCTTTATTATTACAAGCTGCTGATCATCGGGAAAAGGGAAAATAGATGGTGAAATTGTCAGAAGTGGCTAACGCCACGCTTCGCTATCAGGATGTCCAGGATGTTTTATGAGATAATAGGAATAAAGACACTGTGAACACACAATAAATTATATTTTCCAAGAATATTACTATGTATCAAACTGATCCGCCCCGTTCTCCCCAAGAAGTGTTACCAACAACTAACCACAGAGGACACAGAGGACACAGAGAAAAAATATCAGTTATCTTTGTGTGGGAAGGGAGTATTTTTCTCGTTCATCTAATTAATTATGTCAGAATTAGGGCAGCTTTCATCAGCAAATAAAATCCTGTAAATCCTTTAATCTTGGATATCCTGATTCTGACAATTTAATTTTATAATCCTAATTATCAATTGTTAATTACTTTTCCCAAAAGCGAAAATTGAAAGTTGCAGAGTCCCGACGGAAGCGCCGAGTAGGTTTTCTTTTGCGTCTTTTTGCACTTCTTTCACTCGGCTGTTCTGGATTTATTTCTTCCACAATCTCCTCTGATAATTGTGTTTGTAACGCCTCCTCACTTCTCCACCAACCAATAATCCAACCACCACCAACTCCAGCGATCGCACCGAATATAATACTCATAGGGGCTGAATAACCGAGGAAAAGGCAGCCCATCATAAAAAACAACCAATATTTTAATCCAGCATCAATGCCATCATTAGATGCGACAGTAGCAGGTTCAGGATTATTATCATTGGCAAATGTGAACCACCCCAAGGTGACACCACCCATAATGGCTATGAATAGACTGAGAGGAACTGAAGCATTAGCAATTCTGGAGATAATAAATAAAAATAATCCAAATAACAATTGAGAAAGAAAGTTAGGAGAGGAAGAGAAAATATCGCCTAGTAGATTATTTTTTGGTGCCATAATGCTAGAAATCAGGAGAAAGAATAATTATATCTCGTTTAGAGACTTCCAAATAAAAAAATGTCCCAAAACTGATGCAGAAATTCTCTCTCTGTGTACTCTGTGCCTCTGTGGTTCGTTTCTTAGGATAATTTATTTCTTGGAAGTCTCTTATCTCGTTTATCTCGTTCCCAGTCTCTGACTGGGAATGCTATCACAGAGGCTCTGCCTCTACTATTTGAATGAGAATGCTATCATAGACATTTTGCCTTTACTATGATTGAAGGCAGAGCCTTTAGAGTTCATTCCCATACAGAGTATGGGAACGAGAGAAGCACAATGCTAAACCCTAAGTTAACTAGACAAAAATTAAATCAGTTTTGATAATTGCGTGTCTAGCGGTTGAGTTGTATCCACAACTGTTATATAAGGTTGTTCGAGATTTGTAAATGGTTCAGACTGCTTGATTTGCGATGCTAATAAATCAGCGGTTGCGTCAGCAATATCACCAGTACGGTTCAGGAGTCGTTCTTTGATAACTTCTAGGGGTGCGGTACAGTTGACAATATGCACAGGTAATTGATGCTGTGTAGCTTGGGAAATAACTGTCTCCCGTAAATCCTGGCGATCATATTTGGCATCTAAAATCACAGACCAACCTTGATTAGCCAGTATAATTCCTAATGCTAATAATCGGCTATAGGTTTTTTGGGTCATTTCTGGTGTGTATATTTCATCACCACCTTTTTCTAGGAGGGGAATTCCTGCTAAATGCTTACGCACAGCATCAGAACGGAGATGAACTGCGTTGAGTTTCCGCGCCAAATATTTAGCTGTGGTACTTTTACCAGCACCAGATAATCCTGACATTAAAATCAGTCTTCCCTGTTGGGGTTTGGTATATTCCCAGGCTTGACGATAATATGCAGATGCGGTTTTTGCAGATTCTTCTTTTACCGCAGCCGGGATGTTAGGATCATCTAATAAGAAAGAACTTACCTTAGCTCGCACATAGGCTTGACGGCTTAAATATAAAGGTAATAGCTGTAAACCTTCCCAATCTCCAGTTTGCTCTACGTAGGTATTTAAAAAGGCATTTCCTAAGTCTTTCCGTCCTCTGGCTTCAATATCCATGACTGTAAATGCCACGTCATACATGACATCCACAAAGCGGAAAGGCTCATTGAATTCTATACAATCAAATAGCATAATTCTGTCATGCCAAAGAGCGATATTTCTGAGGTGCAAATCGCCGTGACATTCACGAATATAGTTATTGTCAATTCTGCTTTTAAATAGTTCTGGATGTTGGAGAAAGAAGTTGTCTGTATATTGTTTTGTTTCTTCAAATTGTTCTTTTGTTTGTGGTCCACCAATATATTTTTCAGCTTGTTGATAATTCTCATCAATTGCTAATCGGACTTGGGAGACTTCTCCAAAACTGCGAATATAATCGTTTGTCTCGGTGTTTGCATGATATTGAGCTACAACTCGTCCCAATTCTTCTAAGTGACTTTCTGACAAATTTCCACTGGCAAAAAGTTCACTAAATAGGGTTTCTTGGGGAAATTGACGCATCTTTACTGCATATTCTACGGCTTCTCCTGTGCCACCTAAATGGTATTGTTCACCTACTAAGGTTGCGGGGAGAACTTCTAAATATAATTCACCTGCACCTCTTTGATTTAGTCGCAGTTCTTCTTGACAAAAATAATGCCGTTTTTCTAAGGTGGAAAAGTCTAAAAAACCAAAGTTGGCTGGTTTTTTGAGTTTGTAAGCATAATCCCCGGTGAGGAGGACATAGGAAATATGAGTTTGAATTAGTTGAATTGGTTCTGTTACGGGATGAGGATAAAATCCTGGTTGTAACATTTGTAAGATTAAATTCGGGAGATTGGTTTCTGTCATTTTTATTGGTAATTGGTAATTGGTAATTGGTGATTGGTAATTGGTGATTGGTAATGGGAAAATTTCTGGACTGTTCCCTGTTCCCTGTTCCCCGTTCCCTACTATAAATAATTTTTCCACAAAAAAACCAGGGCTAACCCTGGTTCTCTTCTTTATTACAGCAGGTTGCGTACACAATCTAAATTGAAACCTATACACAAAGCCAGTTTTACCCCTGACTCTTGACTGGGCGCAGGCCCTGCGCCCCTACTTCCTGACTCCTGCTGTATTACCTGAATTTTAGCCTTTAGCGCCAGCAAAAAAACTTAGGTGATAAGGTGTGCCTTTGGCTGGGTGGATCTGAAGTTCGCGGATTACGGTTGTACCAGTCCACTCCAATTCAGGAATGCTGAGTTCGATTTCGGTTTTGTTGGGGGTAACTTGCTTGAGCAGGCGTTCTACAACTTTAGCGTCAAGAACTAGAGCAATTGATTCAATTCCTTTGTGACCATACAAGTTGGCGGGAATTAAGCCTGAACGGCGCAAAGCTCTGGGTTTGCTACCTTCGGGACGGGGTTTAGATTCGAGTGCGATCGCCATATAATTTGTTAATTTGTTAATTGTTAGTTATTCGTTGTCTGTTGTCTGTTGTCAGTTATTTTGCTACTAACCAATGACCAATGACCAATGACCAATGACCAATGACCAATGACCAATGACTAAACAGGTGTACCGTTGGGTTGTAACAGTGCGCGTTTGGGACCGTGAATCGGGTCTTCGACAATGATAGTTTGATCACGACTTGCTCCCAAGGAAACAATTGCGATCGGCACTTTCATTAATTCTGCTAAGAATTTCAGATAGTCCAGTGCTTTTTGTGGTAACTCTTCCAGGGTACGACAGTGACTTGTTGAAACTTGCCACCCCGGTACAGTTTTGTAGATGGGACGACAACGAGCGAACTGACGAGCGCTGGTGGGGAAGTCTTCGCAGCGTTCACCATCAATTTCATAAGCCACACAAACATTGATTTCCTCTAGTTCATCGAGAACATCCAGTTTAGTGAGTGCCATGCAATCCATGCCGTTAATACGGACTGCATAACGCCCGATAACCGCATCAAACCAACCACAGCGACGTTTACGCCCTGTAGTTGTGCCAAATTCTGCACCGCGATCGCCTAGCAAGTCCCCAATTTCGCCATTTAGTTCTGTGGGGAATGGACCTTCTCCCACTCTTGTAGTATAGGCTTTGGATACACCAATTACCCGATCTATCATTGTCGGACCTAATCCACTACCAACGCAAGCCCCACCAGCGACTGGGTTGGAGGATGTGACGTAGGGATAAGTTCCATGATCCAGATCAAGCAATGTCCCTTGTGCGCCTTCAAACAAAATATTTCGTCGCCGTAAAACTGCATCGTAGATTTTCAATGATGTATCAACGACAAAAGGACGCAAGCGTTCTGCATAACCTAAATACTCCTCAATCACTGCTTGTGGATTCAAGGGTGGTAGATTATACAGCTTTTCTAAAATGGTATTTTTATAGTTTATCGTCCGTTCTAACTGCTCAGGCAGTCCATCGGTGTCCATGAGGTCTAACATCCTGATGCCTGTACGTTCCGATTTATCCGCGTAGGTGGGACCAATGCCTCTACCTGTTGTCCCGATTTTATGATTTCCCCGGACTTCCTCGGATGCCTTGTCAATCATGCGATGATAGGGCATGGTGACATGAGCCGTCTGAGATATCAACAGATTAGCCGTAGAAATATTTAATTGTTCTAGTTGTTCGAGTTCTTTGATCAAAACCTGTGGATCTATGACTGTGCCACAGCCAATGATACATTCGGTTTTTGGATACAAAATACCAGAGGGGATTAAGTGCAGCTTAAACGTCTGACCTTGGACTACGATTGTATGCCCAGCGTTAACTCCCCCTTGATAACGTACCACCACGTCTGCGGAGCGGCTGAGTAAGTCAGTTATTTTACCTTTTCCTTCATCGCCCCACTGGGCACCTATGACAATGACGTTAGCCAAGAGATTATATTAAAGGGTAAAGTTTCCACAAATTACAATTATTAGCAGATTTCATATCTTTTGTCAAGAAATTTGTCATAAATTCAATGAGTAAGCACAAAAAGGAGACAACAAAAGATGTTTTTCGGTTTCTCTCGAACTGTGACATACTGAATACTTTTAACCGCGACACTCCCTGACATCTGAGATATCGTGAATGTCCAGTACAACATTACCAACTGAGTTGATGAAGGTGCATTGGTGTCAACTTAAGCTCAAATCCCTACCACATCTCGTTCCTAGTCTCTGACTAGGAATGCAGTTGATGAGGCTCTGCCTCTAATATTATTGAAGGCAGAGCCTTTTAGAATTCATTCCCAGTCAGAGACTGGGAATGAGATGAAAAATTTCCGGGTTATTTAGAGAAATCCACAAAAAAGATGATCCTAGTGCTTACGCATTGACAAAGTTTTCTAAATATGTAATGTGGATTTTATCTCTTGTAGGGTGCGTCAGACCCAATAATTTAGTGAGGGACTTCCAAGAAATAAATTATCCTGATTAACGAACCACGGAGGCGCAGAGGACACAGAGGAATAAGGGTTTGAGAGATTTTTGCGTTAGGTGGTTTATCGGTTGTCAAGAGATTGCTTCCTTTCACTCGCAATGACAACTCATGCGGCACAGGTTTATTAGAGACTTCCAATCAAAAAAATATCCCAAAATTTCTTGTGGTGCGGGACGAATTGCCCGCTAATCATCAAGGACGGGCAAGGATGCCCATCCCACAAAATTGGATCATTTTTTTTGCGGAGTTCTCTTAGTCATCTTCAGATGACTTTTGCTATTAGACTGGGAATTCATTCCCAGGCGGGCTAAAGGTTTTAGCACATCTTTAGTTGGTTTTTAGATGGGAGTGGGGGGGCTCGAACCCCCACGACCTTTTACGGTCAACGGATTTTCATTCTCTTGTAGTTTTCACTACTACTTAGGTGCTAAAGCAATCATAAGTTTTGAGAATTGGACTCTCCCTTTACCCTCGGCTTTACGTTAGGGTAGCTCCCGTCGAGTCTCTGCACCTTCCCAGTCAAATATTTTTCTGGGCTTGGCTCAGGATTGCCATATCTATAAATAGATTTAGGTTTCCCTGAGTTTGAGAGCTGCCACTTGAAAGATTTCTCTATCAAGGCTCAATTCCTTTAAGTCCGTAGCGTCTACCATTCCGCCACACTCCCGTAAGGTTGTTTACTGTTTTGAGGCAGTATTTACCCTCTTGTCTGTTATACCACTAATTGCTTTTTTTTGGCAAGTAGATTTTAAAATTTTATTTGCTAACGCTAATATTTGACATTTAGCACCGAAACAAAATATTAAACTAGCCAGTTAGTTTACGCTTAATGGCTGAAGACGATCATATCATAAGTTTCGATTTTTGGGCAATTGGTTTTCAAAGAAGATGGAAAATAACAGAATTACCGACTTCCTCAAACCAGCCATTGGGCATATCATAAGAAGTGAATGCACCAAATATAGTTCAAATTGCGGTAAGAAATATGGTTGTAGCACTACTGTATCTGAGTTTGGCGGGCGCTTATTTGCTGGTAATACCCATTGCTGTATTTTTCTACTTGAGTTTAAGATGGTATACCTGTGGTTCTGTGGAACGGGTGTTTATGTACTTTTTAGTGTTCTTTTTCTTTCCGGGGTTGCTAGTTCTCTCCCCGTTTGTGAATTTGAACCCCCGTCCTCGAAAAATTGCTTAAATTAAAATTGGTAGGTCATAATTCTCATGCGACGTATTGACGCAATTGGTATTGGCTTCGGCGTTTTTGTGGCTGGTGGCTTGGCTTATGTGGGTTTGCAAGGGGTGGGTTTAGATAGTCAGAATGCTGGTATCTGGAGTCAAGTTTTCTTGATGGCTGGCTTAATTGGCTGGTTATGCACCTATATTTTCCGAGCGATAGGGAATAAAATGACCTACCATCAACAACGGGAAGCTTATGAAACGGCTTTTTTGCAAAAGCGGCTTGATGAACTCTCTCCTGAAGAGTTAGCTAAACTGCAAGCGAAGATTGAAGAGGAAAAAGAATCTCAGGTTTAGAGTTATGATTGTTCAGTTGTCAGTTGTTGATTGTAACTACTGACTACTGACCACTGACTACTGACTAGGCAAAATGACTGCTATTTCTCATTGCTTTGAAAATTTAAGACGGAATCAAGAGTGTGCGTTGATTCCTTTTATTACGGCTGGTGATCCGGATTTAGAAACTACTGCTCAGGCTTTGCAGGTTCTGGATAATTCTGGGGCGGATATTATTGAGTTGGGTGTACCCTATTCTGATCCTTTGGCTGATGGTCCGGTGATTCAGGCTGCGGCTACTCGCGCTTTGGAGAGGGGAACGACTTTAGAGCAGGTATTGGAGATGCTCAAGGGGATTAGTCCGAGTTTGCGATCGCCTATTATTTTATTTACCTATTACAATCCGATTTTACATCGAGGCGTTGATAAGTTTTTGAGGCAAATTAAAGATGCTGGGGTAGCAGGTTTAGTTGTGCCGGATTTGCCATTAGAAGAGTCCGCAGGGCTAATTAAACCAGCAGCAGAGATGGGGATAGATTTAACCTTATTGGTAGCTCCTACGAGTTCTCCCGAAAGAATAGAGGCGATCGCCCGTGCGTCTCAAGGATTTATCTATTTAGTCAGTGTTACTGGTGTCACGGGAATGCGAACCCAACTGCAAACGCGGGTTGGTGAACTGCTGCAACAAATCCGTCATGTTACAGATAAACCTATCGGTGTGGGGTTTGGAATTTCTGAGCCTGAGCAAGCAGGACAGGTAAAAGCATGGGGGGCGGATGCGGCAATTGTCGGTAGCGCTATGGTGAAGCGACTGGCAGAAGGCACACCAGAGCAGGGATTAGATGCGATCGCTCAATTTTGCCAAAGTCTCAAAACAGCCATCAGAAACCCCTCTTAATCAAAGAGAGCAATTGCCAAACAGTGTATTTTTTTGTTATTTTTTAGTGGACAATTTGACTGTAATCGTCTTAAATAATAACAGCATATCTTAGGATAGACAAAAAACTAACTGATACACTGGTTAATCTTGAATTTTCTTATAATATCAAAGTAGGCAAAAAATTATGCGTGTGAGAGTGCATCAGTCACAACTGAGTTACTATTCAGTAATATTTGGGGGGTAACAGCAATGAGCGAAAGTATGGCATTTATTGGCGGAGTCGCAGTAGCTGGGTTAGCGGCTTTAGTCTTGCTGAAAGGGACAAATACCCCGATATCATCGAACTTTGCTGTCAGTCCCCAAATGCCTGGGACAGTCATGGCACCCCAGGTAATGCAGTATCCCCCTAATTACGGGCAACCTGTCTATTCTAACCAGCCCCCAACCGCTCCTAATTCTGATCAGCGGCTAGAAATGGAAAAGCTGAAAATGAATATGCAAATAGAGAAATTGAAAACTGACAATGAACAACTAAAGTTACAAAACCAACAATTCCAGGTACAAGCTCAAAGTTTTACGCAACAGCAGTGGCAATTAGCACAACAAGCTAATCAACAAAAAATGGCCACTTTACAACAACCTGAGCAAAATAATTGGTGGTCTTCACCTATGCTTTGGGCTGTGGGTGGTGCTACCTTGACTATTGGTGGTGGTGTTGTTGTCGCCGGTGTCTTATCTTTATTTGCACCAAAACAGCGTCCTACTCGTACTGTTCAGGTGATTCATCCCTACAATGGATCAACACAATCTTTAAATCCTGTGCGTCGTGCTGAGTTTTTACCATCTTCTCCCATGGAATCTAGAAGGATCGAAACCGCAGAATACGACGAAATGCACTAAACCGTTGTGCTGAATAGTTCAGACATTGAGAAAGTAAAAACCAAACATCAGAATCCAATTAGTGGGGTTTTAACATTAGTAGCAATTGTTTTCATAAAACCTCGCGGTAAGTGGGAAACTCAGTGGCTTTAGCCCTGAGAGTCCCAACCTTGCATTTCCACCAACTCCATACACAAATCATTAATTTGCTCCAAATCAGGACGATGTGGTAAACTAGATTGCTCATAAAAAGCATCCATTTGAGCAACCAAATCTTCCGCCATTTTCATCAACTCTTCATAACTATAATTACCCCGCAGAATAGCCTTTAAATCATCAATATCACCAGCTAAATTTCTATCTACAGTTACTTCTCCCCGCTGCAAAATTTCCAATCCACTGCGTAGTAATCTAATACAGTGCATTCCATGTTTTAAATCATAACCTGATTTTTTTTCCATTTCGGCTCTTGCAGGGTTTCTATTTTCCTGCCAAGATATATAAGCCTTCCATTCTCGCAACGCAATTTGATAACTTTGACTTTTTTGTAAAAGGCGAATAAAATCCTTACGTCCATGAGTTAAATTTTGAGTATATGTTAAAGTTTCATCAGCTAAAGTGTATTGTTTTAAAACACCTTTAAAATCAATATCCGCAGTCAGCAATTTATATAACTGTTCAGATTCTTCCAAAAATTCAATTTTCCCCCTAATTAAAAGATAAAGATACTCCAAAAAAGCATTTAACTCATCTTTGCTTAAAGGAACTTCATCCATAATATTAAAATCGGCAGGAATAGGTTTTTTCGTGGGTGGATTTAATAACCATTTACGATGAGTTTCCATCTTCTTGATTTGAGCAAAAGCATAACCAGAATAAGTGTGTTTTACCTTTTTACTCAAAAACAACCTGCGATGATTAATTAAATGTTGTCCGACATTTGTTAAAAAAGGATAATTCGTTAACCACAGCAATTCTAAAACATTGGGATTTGCACCAGCCAATAAATGTAGAACTTTCCTTAATTCATAAATAACTGTATCTTTATTACCATCTATAAACGGGAATATCCCTGGTTCATCCCATCCTGAATCCTTTTGCTCAATACTATCAAAACCTAAATAATAGCGTTTAGGAGCAATAAATACACCACGATAATCATAATCTGATTCAGGACGATTTAAACCATAACCATGACTACCAGCTAAACCCACAAAAATAGTTCTTTGTTCAACTTCTATCCTTTTCATCTAAACCTCCAGGAGACCCCCACCAAAACTGTACTCAGTTTTGTGATGGGAGGAATGGAGGGTTAACTGTGAAACGTCCCTTGAGTAATTTTGTGCGCCAGCACAAACAACAAAGGGGACAGTTGAGCAATTAACAAATCTTTGATTTTCCATATTCGTAACTGTCTTTGTGAATTGATTTACTGGATTAATTAGGTCTAGTACAAAACGGCGTAAATAAACCAACCATTCTAAATCCTCCAAAAGCCTATACTGTCTTCATTTTGACTTTTGACTTTTGACTTTTGACTTCCGCCTTGCGGTACTAGTGGTCTTTTTTCAGTGTCTAAAACAAATACTTTGGACATAATATTTTGCTCCGAAGAGCCTCCCATTTCTGGGGTCATGTTAGCTTTGACAATGTTAGAGGTCGGTAACTATCTTAAAAGCACTGGTTTAACCCTTAAGCCTGTTTAACTTTTAAGTTCTAGAGCAGGGAACTAGCTACGCATCCCCTGGTAGGTCTTTAACTCTTACCTCTAACGTAGTTCAGTTAAGAACTGAGTCCAACTAGGCTTTTACAAGCCCTCACTTACCCGAAGGGAAGTGATGGGTGGTTGACCTTTATCTAATAAAAATTAGGCGTTGCTGATTTTAGGGATGAAAATAATTTTGCATAGGTTCAAGACTTTTGTAGAGACGTTCCATGGAACGTCTCTACCTCCAAAAATCATACGCCAATTCAGCAACGCCAAAAATACCGTTGTTTCTTATGAGCCGGGATTTCTCCGTACTAGGATGCTTCAACACATAAATGTTTTCTTGTTCTTACTCAGAATTTAATTGTAACATACCACAGGGATTAAAATCCCTCGTGTCGCTTATATCTCAGGGAACCAATCCGCTGAGTTTTACGCTTACCGCGAGGTCTTATAAAATTATATTTTCTAAAAGGTTGACTGATTAGCTATCAATCAGGTAATATATTAGATTGTCTGTCTAACTCCTGCTCGGATCAGGTAGACATACTTCAAAGGCTGGCAAAAGCTATAAATAGCGTCTCTACGGGAGATTATAGCCAGCTACCTGTACGGCAACCTCAAGGACAATTTAATGACCTACGCGATTATTGAAACTGGCGGTAAGCAAATGAAAGTAGAAGCAGGTCGCTTTTACGACATTGAATTACTAACCGCTGAACCAGATGAAAAAGTTACCATCAACGCAGTATTACTTGTACACCACGAAGGCGCAGTTTCCATTGGACAACCTTTAGTAGAAGGTGCGACAGTGGAAGGGACAATTATGCGACATTTCAGAGGTCGCAAAGTCCTGGTGTATAAGATGAAACCTAAAAAGAAAACCCGCAAAAAACGGGGACATCGCCAGGAAATTACCAGATTTTTGATTAATTCTATCAATCTTAACGGTGAAGTTTTAGCTTACGAAGAAGCCCCAACGATGGCGGAAAGTCCCGTCATTAATGCTGATTTCGTGGAAGAAACCGCAGAAGAATCATAAATAAGGTTAAGTTGCTAGTTAAGGAATAGGCAAGAGGTGAGCAAGAGTAATTTAATTGCCAATCATTAATCATCTTTTTCCTAGCCTAAACTAGATAACTAGCTGGGATAAATAAAGTAAATAGAAAAGAGGAAATCATGGCTCATAAGAAGGGAACGGGTAGTACGCGAAACGGTCGTGACTCTAATGCTCAACGACTAGGTGTAAAGCGTTACGGTGGACAAACTGTACGCGCAGGTAATATTCTCGTCCGTCAACGTGGTACTAAGGTTCACCCTGGTAATAATGTTGGTATCGGTAGTGATGATACTTTGTTCGCTTTAGTTGATGGTGTAGTTACCTTTGAAAGAAGAGGTAAAAGCCAGAAGAAAGTTAGCGTTTATCCAGTAGCGGTAGAACTTGTAGAAGCTGTAGCCAGCTAGTTATTTATTAGTTATTGGCCATTAGTTATATCCAAAACGGCTTAATTATTTGATTCTCCGGGTAGGGGTAAAGCAAAAGCTGATATGTGTCAACTTAACGTAAAACCTCTATCCCGCAAAGAACTCAAGTCATCTCATTCCCAGTCAGAGACTGGGAATGAATTCTAGAAGGCTCTGCCTTCAATAATATTAGAGGCAGAGCCTCATCAACTGCATTCCTAGTCAGAGACTAGGAACGAGATGTGGTAGGGATTTGATCTTAAGTTGACACCCATGAAGCTCTTGCTTTACCCCTACAAATCTAGGGTTTTCGTGATTTCGCAAAAGTCCATGTCCCAACCGTTTTGAGTATATTAATTAGTGACTAATGACTAATTCTAAATGTAGTAATTGATAAGTGCGCCCAATCCTAAACCCAGCAGTGAGCAAAAAGATATATAGCCAAAAGCTAGTGCTGGTTTTAAACCAACTGATTGAAAGTCTATTTTAGCTAAAATAGTGGCGCAGATAATAAGTAAAGTATCAAGAAATACCCGAAACCAGGCAATCATTAGAAAAAATAGGAAAGCTGCTAAGATAGCCACCAAAAAAGTCCTAGCGTTTGACTTGAAGAAAATATGAGAATAATCATCGAGTTTTAACCAAGGGTTGGTGACAGAAATTAGTGACAGCAGGATGGTTAGCACAGTTATCAGCCGTACATACCAAGGGGCTTTTTCTTCAAATATCACCCAGCCTAATGTACTGTAACTCAGCAATACAAGTGTTAGAGAAAACCAAGGAATCTTTTTCAACATTGACATATAGCAAAAGTCAGGAGGTAGGGGCGCAGGTCCTGCGCCCAGTTAGAAGTCAGGAGGACGGAAAAAGGAAATTTCTCCCCTAGTTCGTATAAACTTGGCGGTTGCTATGACTTTAAAAGTTCTGTACCCCACTCAGTTACAAATCGTTATATACTGGTATTTTCAATATCAGTTGCATTCATTATTTCACAGATTTACTGAACCTATAAGGTTTCTAAAAGTTGAACTTCACTCCTGATTCCCATGTCGAGAGAATAAATATCAACATTTAGTTAAATCGTTCATAAATATTTGTAAACTGTTAACAGTTGAGTAGCCATCTGGCACATCATTAAGGATTGATCATGAGACAACTTGTTATCGTCGAGCGCGTATGCCTAATTGGTCATATCGTTTCTATGGTATTTGGACTGGTGGGAATACTGATTGTTATTCCCAATGCTGAACAAATTATCAGCTTATCAGAGTTTGGACAAAGCGTCATGCAGTGGAGCATGGCGGGCGGCGGTGTGGTATATATGATTTTGGGGGCGGTGGGAGTGTTCCTCTATGCTTACCGGACTTTAGGTTTGGGACGCGTTTTAGGATTTTTAATCCCATCTGTATTAATTTCTTTGGCTAGTGAATTATTAGGAACTAGCACTGGCTTTCCTTTTGGTCACTACAGCTATCTGAGTGGTTTGGGGTATAAAATTTCTGGTTTGGTACCTTTCACAATTCCCCTTTCATGGTTTTATGTGGGATGTGTTTCTTATGTGTTGGCGCGGGCGGGTTTAGACGTAGATAAAAAACCCACTTTGTTCCGTCACGTTGGAGCAATTGTTTTGGGGGCTTTACTGCTCACTTCTTGGGATTTTGTGCTTGACCCAGCTATGAGTCAAACTTCTCTTCCCTTCTGGTATTGGCAACAACCTGGGGCTTTCTTTGGAATGCCTTACCAGAACTTTGCAGGTTGGATGGGTACTGGGTCGTTATTTATGACTGTAGCGGCTTTGTTATGGAGCAAAAACCCGATTAAATTGGACAATTACCAATTGAATGTCCCTTTATTAGTTTATTTGGGTAATTTTGGTTTTGCGACAGTGATGAGTTTGGCGGCTGGGTTTTCTATCCCGGTATTGCTAGGTGTGGCGCTAGGTGTAGCTCCTGCTGTACTACTGTGGTTTAAGGGTTCTAATGCACCTGCAACGGTGAATATTGAAGCATCTGCTAAGGAAGTTGCTGTTGCTAATGTGAAAGTTGCTTTCAAATAAGAATAGGGAAGAGGGAATAAGAAAAGCAATTTTTGTAATTTCCTCTTCCCCAATTGCGTCAGGAGTCAGGAGTTAGAAGGAAGAAGAAAGAATTATCTAAAGTGCCTGATTTTTTATTGTTTATTTTTGCCGATTATTAATTTTGAACTTCTCTGAAAATATTTATTTGTCAAGGGTTCTTTTTAGGAACTACGGTCAGAAACGGTAAGTTCTACCGAGATTGTCTGTGGAGCGGGCAAACAAGATTGGAAGTCATTCTAAGACCGCGATGAAGCAGGAAATAAACACTAAGATTATCGCTGTCCAGATGTGTCTAGACTTTGGTAATTTTGGGTAAGTTTTATAGAACGGTTTAGATTTATTAATCAAGTGCTAAGTAGTGAGACAGAATTAATTACACAATGTCATTGCGTTAGCGCAGCGTGGCGTTAGCCATATGGAACGAAGTGAAATGAAGCAATTCCAAGAGTTGTGATTGCTTCCCTTCGCTCGCAATGACTGTAAATATTTTTGTCCAATTACTTATATAGGGTTTGCTGAAAAAGTTGTCTGTGAGGGCGGGGAAACCCCGCCCCTACTTTACGATTTGCTGACTGGATTTCACAAAGAGTGCGTACCCCTCCCTATATTAATTTTGATCACGAGGGGCATTGAAAGCTTCCCAAGCTGCTTTAGCAGCATTTTGGAATCTCTCACCTAAATCTGTGATATCTTTATGCAGTAAGTTCCAATTATGGTCTAATTCTTCTTGAATTCTTGCCCAAGAATATTCTAAGCGATCGCGTTCAATGAGTTTATCTCTTTCAATAGCTTCCCGCACCTGACGCACAGCATTCAAATAGGTTTCACGGGTAATAGTACCGGCAGATTCAGCTTCAGCTTGGGCGCGTTTTTTAATTGCTTCCAATAGTGCTGTAGTTTCCTGCTTAACTTCGTCTGTTTCACCATTTTGGCTAGTTTGCAGGGTAATTTCGACGATTTCTATAGATTCAATATTGTTAGTAGTCATGGTTGCCACATCCTGTTGGTAAAGTTTACTTGTGGATGAAAATTGCACCTGTAATCATCATAATTTGGTCATCAGTTAATTGGGGATTTATCAATATACTTATGACCAAAGATAGATTATTAACGACTAATAAGTTGCCGTTCTAATTGTAGTAAAGCTTCTACTCTTGCTTCAGTTGCTGGGTGACTAGAGAAAAGATTTCCCAAAAACTGACCGGAAATGGGATGAATAATTAATAATGGTTCAAAGGCTGGGTTAGCATTCAAAGGCATTTGTCTAGCTGTGGATTCTAACCGTTGTAACGCTCTAGCTAATGCGCGAGGATTACCTGTTAATTTTGCTGCTCCAGCACTTAACGGGTGACAAGGCGGCTAAAGAGCTTGTTTCATAAGGGATAGAGCCTGAAAGCCCCGTTGAAAAAAGAGGCGTTTATGAGGCTTGAGATTGATTAAATTCAGAGCTAAATCAGCCCATAATTCCATACCATAAATCCATAGTTGTCCGTAGAGAGCAAAGCTAAAATCACTTTGACGTGGGTACTTGTCCTGATGTTGTTGAATACGTCCGGCATAAGTCTCTATACCTAATTTTTTCATCCGTTGACCGTGCATAGTGGCTAAACTATAAGCAATGACAATCAATAATACTAA
>NZ_LJOU01000187.1:0-3625 GCF_001672085.1 Anabaena sp. AL93
GACAAGTAGAATTATTAACAGCTTTTTCTATTGTTATAATTATTCCTGCCCCTTCGATTTCTTGAAAATCTAACACTTTCATATCTGGGAGATTGAGAATTTGATCTACAGAAAATTTCATAGCTATCACCAAAACTTTTGTATTTTATAATTATCATTATATCATCATTGCTATCTGAACATATTTAAAATCTTGTAATCTCTTGCTGGTACTGAAGTCTGAGACTTAATGAATATAAATTTTAGGTACTAAATTTTAGTTATTTGAGTTTCCACCATAAAAGTACCGCAAGAGCCATAATTTCTAATTCTGCTCCTTTAGTAATTGCTAATTCTGCTGTTTCTAAAACCTGTTCGGTAACTGCATCACTTAAATAATATTCACCACAGTTATCACAAATTTCTGCGGGAACTTTTTTCAAGACAATAATACATTCATCTCTTTCTAAGGTGACAGTGACTAAACCGGGTTTAGTTTCTCCATGTTTACAAATTACGCATTTCATTATTTTTGTCTCCTAGTTGTAAAACCATCTAACCAAATATTAGCATCAGGAATATAAGCTGTTACCACATATCCTGTATCTGTAGCTTCATCATAGGAAAATACAACATGAATCGGTTTACATTCTACAAAATCTAATATTAAATAACTGGGGTATGGTGTATCATCAGGATTTTCTTCCATTATTTGTCCATAAGCAATTACAGTTTCTACTTCTTTTTTACTAATGCGACGATAAAACATTTGTTGAATAGCATGACGGGAGAAGTTGATATTTTGACAATACATAAATTAGTCTTTAATTTTAATTCTGATAACTTATTTTGTCTGAATCAGGATGCCCAGGATTAGAGGATTAATAGGATTTTTTACGAAGACTTATCTAGGAATATTTGAGATTTTCAAAGATTACTTTTTTTCTACATCCTGTACATCCTTAAATCCTGGATATCCTGATTCAGACAATAATTTAATTTCATAAATTAATGTGCGTTACTTCGCTTTTATAACTTTATCTATATTTTATACTATTTTCGCGCTCCTAACGCACCCCACAAACTTCTTCCTTCGCTCCTATCCCTTCGGGACGCTCCGCGAACGTGGTTCATTAACTCTGCGTCCTCTGCGCCTCTGCGGTTCGTTAAAAAAACAATCCAGGGGCGGACAAACCGCCCCCATTAAAATCAGGTAACACCAAAAACAATCACCAAGCCCAAAACAGCCCCAAAAACGATCAAGGCATAGAATTGAACCCGACCGCTTTCCAAGTATTTCAAACCTTCACCACTGACAAGAGTAAAGAAACCCGTGAGATTAACAGCACCGTCAACAACACGGAAATCAACTTCCATAACTTGTCTAGCCACACGACGCAAACCGAGAACAAAGACACGATGATAAATATCATCAAAGTACCACTTGTTCAAAGATAGATCGTATAGCGGTTGAATGTTTTTAGCGATCGCACTAGGATCAATTTTCCGTGCCAAATACATCAGCACAGCCAAAGTAATACCAATCACAGAAACAGCCACAGAACTACCCGCCATAATGTAAAACTCATGGGGGTCAAACTCCGCAGCCTTTTCCATCACTTCCGCCAAAGTTTCGCTAGGAGGAAAGATAAACTGCTCAAAATAATTGGCGTAGGGAGTCCCCACCAAACCAATCAACATTGAAGGAATAGCCAACACCACCAACGGTAAACTCATCGTCCAAGGAGACTCATGAGGATCATGGCTGTGGGAGTCATGGGAGTGACTATCCAATTCTCCCTTTTTCATCGCCCCAGGACCAAAATTAGGTGCTAGTTCTAATGTCCCTGATTTCTCAGCCAAAGCAGCAGCCGCATTTTTGAGTTTTACCTTGATTTTTTCGTCATTACCCCGGAATTTACCTTCAAATGTTGAGAAATACATTCTAAACATATAAAAAGCTGTAATCCCTGCTGTCACCCAACCAATAAACCACAGGAAAGGGTTAGCAGCAAAAGCCGCGCCTAAAATCTCATCTTTTGACCAGAAACCAGCAAAAGGAGGAATCCCCGCAATGGCCAAGCAACCAATCAAAAAGGTGAAACTGGTCACGGGCATATATTTCCGCAGTCCGCCCATTAAACGCATATCTTGCGCTAATACAGGGTCATGACCAACAACTGCTTCCATGCCATGAATTACCGAACCAGAACCCAAGAATAGCATCGCTTTAAAATAAGCGTGGGTCATGAGGTGGAATAAGCCGGCACTGTAAGCACCCACACCCATAGCCATGATCATGTAACCAAGTTGGGAAATGGTGGAATAAGCCAAACCCTTCTTGATGTCGTTTTGGGTAATAGCGATAGTTGCCCCCAAAAACGCTGTAAATGCCCCAGTATAAGCAATTACGTTCATTGCGGCTGGGACATTTTCAAATACTGGGTACATCCGGGCAATTAGGAATACACCCGCCGCTACCATTGTTGCCGCATGAATTAGGGCAGAAATGGGGGTAGGACCTTCCATTGCATCTGGTAGCCAGACATGGAGGGGGAATTGGGCAGATTTAGCCACAGGGCCAAGGAAGACTAAAATTGCCAACACAATGGCGAGGAAATTGCTAATAGAGCCGGTTTCTACTAGGTTGGATAGGCGATCGCCCATCACCATAAAATCAAAGCTGCCTGTCGCCCAGAACAGCCCCAAAATGCCCAATAATAAACCGAAGTCACCGACGCGGTTGGTGACAAATGCCTTTTGACAAGCATCTGCTGCGGCTTTGCGATCATACCAAAAGCCCACTAGGAGGTAGGAACACATCCCCACCAGTTCCCAGAAAATATAAACTTGTACTAGGTTAGGACTGACCACCAAACCTAACATTGAAGAGCCAAATAAGCTGAGATAGGCGTAAAATCGCACATAACCAGGGTCATGGGCCATGTAACCATCGGTGTAAATCATCACCAAAACGGCTACTGTTGTTACAATCACCAGCATTAGAGATGTCAGGTGGTCAATAGTGTAGCCCATCGTCAGGTGAAAATTACCTGCTGATGCCCATTCCAAAGTCCAAAGATAAGGCGCATGGCCTTGAATTTGACTCCACAGTAAAGCCAACGACAGTGCCATAGAAGCCCCCATCAGGGAGATAATGACTATAGCATTTAGTTGTCGTAAGCGGTTCGTCACCTGATTTATCGAGATTAGCCCTAGACCGACCAGTGTTGCTCCCAAAAGAGGTAATACTGGAATCAGCCAGGCATACTGATAGATTACTTCCATCACTAACGCCTACTTTTAGAATTCTGTACAAACAAATGAGAAGATAAAAAAATGGAAATTCAATGGGGTGAGGGTTTGTGTTTGGGATGAAAGACTAGAAATTATTTACTAATCTCTACTACTTGATAGCCCAATACCTTCAAGTTAGCTTGAATTTTCCCACTTCAAACTTCAGTTAACTGAAAATTTTCAGAACTGCTCATAATTGTGACACACACCCTTGAGGATAAAATACCCCACCCGATACCCTTTGGGTGGGGTGTTAAGCATGGTTTTAGATTTGGTTCGTTGTCAGTTGTTAGTTGTCAGTTGTTCGTGGAAAAAATTTTCTCCCCTACTCCCCTACTCCCCCTACTCC
>NZ_LJOU01000188.1:0-3605 GCF_001672085.1 Anabaena sp. AL93
GTGGGGGGAGTGGGGGGAGTGGGGGAGAAATTTTTTCCTTCTTCCTTCCTCCTTCTTCCTTTCTCCTTCTTCCTTCTTCCTTCCTCCTTCTTCCTTCCTCCTTCTTCCTTCCTCCTTCTTCCTTCTTCCTTCTTCCTTCTTTCTTCCTCCTGAACTCCTGAATGGGCGCAGGCCCTGCGCCCCTACCTCCTGAACTCCTCCTGTAAGACATTACAAACAATTAAAATAAAAGTTGTGTTACACCAAAGTTTAAACTCAAGAGAGTTTTCAAATTGAGTATCAATAGAAGATTCACCCAAACATAGAGGAGTTGATAATATGGGGATAAAATTTCCAGTTTTGAGTGGGGTACTGGTACTTCTCGCTACCAATTTTTTCTTGCCTTCAGTTGCTAAAGCTGAGACTGAAACAACCAGTAGTATGTTTGAACGGGCTTATTTTCGCCATGATCCCAATTTTTATGACAATGGCAGTTTAAATCGTAAAGTAGATGCTTTAATTGGACCTGGGAAAAAATTTGGTACTACTTTTACTGACAATGAAATCGCTAAAGATGCTGAGTTGGTAAATACACTTTATCTTGATGCTATGGCTCAACAAACATTAAATGATCCCTATCTGCGGACACCTGATTTACCCAATCCCTACGATTCTTCTTTGTTAATGACTCCCCGCTATAATGGCAATCAGCTTAAAGTTGGGACTGAATACCGATTTAACAATTCACAACGGCGGTATAAATAACACAGCAGGAGTCAGGAGTCAGGAATAAAACTGGCTGGCTGTGAATTTAGATCCTATACCTCATTAATCTGCAATCTGCTGTAAGGCGTTGCTAAATTGAGGTATGAAATTCCCAAATTGAACCTTTAAAACTCAAACCTTTGCGTCTTTGCGCCTTTGCGTGAGACTAAAATTCATACCCTATAATCAGCAACGCCTAAATAATTAGCGATCGCATTGATTTATCACCTATATGTGCGATGATTCGATGCGATCGCTATAATATCAGGCAACAAAAGAAACGCTAACGCAATGACATTGTGTAATTAATTCTGTCTCACTACTCATAACAACAATTTTCAACGCCAACCTACTTAATCAATTAATTTTTCCTAATTGTCTTGGTATTTTCAGCAGATTGTTTACCCAATAATTCCACAGCTTTAGCAAATTGGGGATCTTCAAGAGTCGCTAATTTATCTTTTCCACCTAACCATAAATCTTGACGTTGGGCATCAGTCAATTCTACCTTCACGTCTGGATCAATACCATGTTTATTAATATCTTTCCCACTGGGAGTATGATATTTAGCAATAGTTACAGCCAAACCAGCGCCAGATTTTAAAGGTTGTACGGACTGGACTAGACCCTTACCAAAAGTTTGATTTCCTACTAAAGTTGCCCGTTTATTATCTTGCAATGCCCCAGAAAGAATTTCACTAGCACTAGCTGAACCTTTATCTACTAATATCATCAAAGGTTTATCAGTCAGAGCCGTGCTATTGGCAACTTGTTTATCCTGTGTACCTTGCCGGTCAATAGTAGAAACAATTGTGCCTTTATTTATCCACATTTGAGCAATTTCTATACTCGCGTATAGGAGTCCACCGGGATTACCACGTAAATCTAGAATATAACCAGAAACCTTTTTAGCCTCTAACTTTTCAATAGCATTTTTCATTTCCTTGCTGGCATTGGCGCTGAATTGATTCAAGCGAATATAGCCAATATTTCCCGCTGGGGTTTTCTTTTCCGAAAAGCGAACGGGATGAATTTCAATCCGCGCTCGTTGAATATTAAATTGTTTTTTCTGACCATTCCGCAAAATTGTCAGTTTCACCTTGCTACCTGATTCTCCCCGAATGAGGGCTACTGCGTCATTGGTATCCATGCCTTTGGTGCTTTTGCCATCAATCTCAAGAATGACATCTTTAGCTAAAATCCCGGCTTTAAATGCGGGTGTATCCTCAATCGGGGCGATAACAATCAGTTGTTTTGTTTTTGCATCTTGACTGATGGTGATACCAATACCTGTAAGTTCTCCAGAGGTATCAACTTGCATATTTTTGAATTCTTCTGGGTTCATGAACCGGGTGTAGGGGTCTTCTAGCTTTTTCAGCATTTCCCGGACAGACTTGTAGGCTGATTTATCATCAGTATAGGACTTGCTTAAATATTCCTTACGTACGGCTTGCCAATCTACCTGATTAAAAGTACCATCTACATATCGGTAGTAAATAATTTGCCATACTTCATCTATCAAATCCTTGTGACTATCTTTAAATGAAGCCTTACCAATTGAGTGAATACCCAAACCGGCAACAGCAATTGTAGAAAGCGTTACCACCGTAGCACTCAAAACCAGTTTACTTTTTGTAATTACCATAATGGCGGCCGTGTCAGGGGAAAAAATATATATCAAGTATGCCCAATCTAACACAGCGATCGCTAATTGGTAATTGATAGTTGTCACTCATCACCGTAACATTGGCAATTCCCACTCCCTAGGAATATTAAGAGACTTCCAAATAAAAAAATGTCCCAAAACTGATGCAAAAATTCTCTCTCTGTGTACTCTGTGCCTCTGTGGTTCGTTTCTTGGGATAATTTATTTCTGGGAAGTCTCTAACTGAATGAAAACAATACCAGAGCGATCGCTCCCTAATAAGGCAGTGTCTGTTTTAACCTTTAAAAAATGGTACTAACAACAGTTAATACAATACATTTTAACTATTAAACGGAGTCAACAAAAAACTAGAGTTTAGTACCTGCATAAATAAGAACCTATGTCAAAGAAAATAAAAGGTTCTTCGGTACTTGTTATGCTATTGAGAGAAGGGAACTCTTAAGAGAAGGAATGTCAGATATTAATGACTTTAAAGACTTAATAATTTGGCAAAAGGGATGGATATTGCTCAAAGATGCTATTTCCTCACTAAAATTTTTCCCAAAGATGAGCTGTATGGTATGGTTTAATCGTAACTGTTCACACTCCCCCCTATCTTTAACAAGAGATCAAGGGTTTAGAGGATGTTTGAAAACTTTTTCGTGTGGGATCTGACACCCGCAGATCCCCCTAAATCCCCCTTAAAAAGGGGGACTTTGAGGAATTTAGCCCCCCTTTGTAAGGGGGGTTGGGGGGATCTCGATTAATTCTGATACTTTTCAAACATCCTCTTAGATAATTTTAGAGGGCGGGAGTGAATAACTACGTTCCCTCGTAAATAAAAATAGGAAAAATTAATGAATAAGAGATGCTTACGACAAGCCAAGCTACGACTATTTATCTTAGGATTCAGTTTAATAACTCCCGGTTCGCCCATTTTTGCGAGAGTTAGAAGAATTCTACTCAGGAGTAAAAGATTGACCACTAAGCTGAGTATAAATAGTAGGGGGAAACCCAAGTAAAACAAGAATACGCTGCTGTAAAGGGGAAAGAGTAGTTAAATGAGTGTAGACTTCATTGTTAACCTCAATTAATATCAATGTGATTTCTTTAAATGCAACAAGAAGCATTTCAGCAGTAGGACGTGCCGTTTTACGCTGAGGATTACCAGCATAAAGTCCAGCCAATTTTTCTTGATTTTTGTCAAGATGGCGAC